>JAIPEF010000013.1 GCA_021737265.1 Desulfocapsa sp.
AGGAAAACAACGGTACGTGAAAAAGAAAAGGAATTTAATTGGGGTGGGTCTCTAAACCGGTGTTTAAAAATTAGTGATCACCGGTTAGGTGGGTCAGATTTTCACTGCTGGGTGGGTCTATTCTTGGCCGGTGGTAACAGTGCACCAGAACACTTCCAAGATGATTTAAATGCACTTGGTATTTTCACCTACTCATTGCGCAAGGATGTCTTTCCCTAACTGGAAAAACAATTACGTATGCGATTCTCTGAACTATGTTATTATGTAAATCATAGATGTTCAAAGTTCTGGGTGTCTACCCAAAATAAAAAACTAGGATGGTAATAATGAAAAAAATTCAATCTTTTCTCTGTGCTGTTTCGTTAATTGCATTTTGTTCAACTTCGCTTATGGCGGAAGAGGTGTTAAAATGGGAGCTTATTGAAGATTTTCCTGACGGGAGAGGATATAATTACTCCCCGAATTCGATAAAAAGCATCAACGGCTCCATCAAGGAGGTTTACGATGGTATCGCGGGACCTGGCAGGACTGATGTTCGGCAACTCTTGATTGACTGTGAGAAGAGACAGTGGGCCATTGGCGAAACAAAATCATATGTAAATGAGGTGCTTGTGCCCTCTCCAAAATTCAACGAAGACGGCTGGGTCTGGATGCCGATCGGCAATACTCCCAGCGAGAAGCTTGTTTCCATAGTTTGCGAGGGGAATAAGACCGGAGTTGAACAGCAACCATAGCCTCATTTTGTGCTTGGTGTCTGCAGGCCTTTCTGATGAGAGGGGAAGGATATCGGGCAACTGGGTGATGACACAATAACCCTACGACAGAATCCGGGCTATGTTGTGCGTTAATGCATTTGACTGATATTGATCGCTTCACAAAAGGGGACTTCTGTTGTCAGGCGATTTCCTGTCACCAGTGTTAGTGTGTTTTTTCTGCCTGCAGGAGAAATTGGCCCCATTCTGGAGAAGCAGCGTCAATCTCTGCGCCTATCTTTTTGCCAGACTCTGTGAGTTCTGTCCATTTTGTTTTGATTAACAGATTACAGTCAACACCATATTTTTTGATGACAACTGACATCTTGTTAATCTTATAGGAAAATATTTCTGGAAGATGCTTTAAGCAGATACCGGTTTGGGAGATATCGGACACAAGAGCTGTGCAGGTTGTGCTGGCTACAGTAATTTGGGCAATTGTATCTTTACTGGTGGAGAGACGTGGATGTTTCCTTTTTTCTTTGGTGAATATTCTGTGGGTAAGCAAAAAGTGTCGAACCCGGATTAGAGGTAAAACGACAAGAGTTAGAGCTAAGGGGAGAAACAAAAAAGAAAAAACAGGAACCATCCAGAGGTAAATAATAAAATCTGTATAATATAACATTTTTAATCTCTCCTCAGTCTTTTTCAATATTTCGACTTGTTAGCCTATGCCTACTTTGATTGTAGGTCAAAAACCGACAGAAAGGCAAGACCACGGTGTGGTATTTTTTGACAAAATTTTAATAAATTCGCTTTATATCCTGATAAGACTCTATTTTTTTAAAGTAAAAAAAGTACACAGATAGGGGAAGATGCGATTTGGGGAGGGGAGCAATGTTCAACGCTGAAAATGGGGCAGACTTTGAAGCTGAATGTCCGGTTGTCACGAATAGTTTAGATTTTTTGCATTAAACAGGCAGCTGCCTCCATTTTTCTTGGCTTGATACATTGCCATATCTGCCTGAACAATCAAGTCCTCCATACTGTCCCCGTTGGCAGGAAATATACTAATGCCAACACTGACACCAAGGATGTGGGAATACTTGTTGATCTGAATAGGCTCAGCTATTTTTCCAATAATTTTTTCCGCAATACGTTCTGCATCCCCTGCTTCGTTTAATGAGTTCAGGAGAACAATGAACTCATCCCCTCCCATCCGTGCCACTGTATCATCTGCGCGGGTCAACTCTTCAAGCCTCTTCCCTATCTCCTGAAGTACGAGATCTCCAATATCATGGCTCCACCTGTCATTAATGGGCTTAAATTTGTCAAGATCGAGGTAGAGCAAAGCCAAAATTCGATTGTGCCTCTTTGCATCAAGAATAGCATGGTCCAAAGACTGAAAAAATAGATTCCGATTGGCCAGTCCGGTGAGGGTGTCATAATGGGCCATTTCCGTTAATTTCTTTTCAGCATTTTTCAGCTCTGTTATATCGTTGAATACACAAATTATACCCTGCAGCTCTCCAGCTTCATTGTACATTGAGGAACCTGAGAAATGGGCAGGAAATACATGCCCTTCACGGGTACGACAGGTTGCTTCCAGAGTTTTTACTGCCCCATCAACTACGATTGACGCTATCTTGTCCGCAGATATCTCATCATCGTCGCCATGGGAAAAAAGGACATCCATATGGAGCCCAAGGAGTTCTTCCTCTGTATAGGAAAAGAGTTCGACTGTCTGCTGACTGACAGTCTGTATTGTCATATCAGGCTTCAGCACTATCAGGGCACCCGACATGTTGCGAATGATGTTGTCCACATATCTTTTTGAAACAGTGGTTATCTTCAGGTCCTCGGTCATCTCCCAAAAGGCCATGGCAAGATGCCCTATTTCATCTGAATCCTCTATTGCCGGTGGCTGAATAGTATTCTGGCCCAGGGAAAAACGTTTAATATTGTCACGAATACGGGACAAGGGGGTAACAAGAAGTCTGGAGGCAACACGATCGACAATCAGTCCAACAAGGAGAAAAGCTGTTATAAAAAGAGAACCAAGGAGGACCATGGTGGAGAGACTCTTTTTTTTGGTCTTTTCTATCTGTCCGATTAAAGAGTTGTCAAGCTGGTCGGAGATACTCTTGAAACCTTGCATCAAGGCCCCCTGCATCAATCCTAGTTCGCGTATTTCTTTTTGCTTATCACGGGACAGATTTTCAATGCCTGGGTGTGAATAAATCTTTTCTGCCAGCGTGGCAAAGGTAAGATATTCCTGCCTGATGGCCATGATATCTTTTTCTCTGAGAGGGCAGGAAGATGAGTTTCTGACAAAATTAAGGATATTATCAATGAGTGCCAGTATCTTACCTTTAATTTCGTTGGCCTCAACAGCCAGACTCTGTTCGCCTATCATGAAGGCATCTTCATATCCCTCGGTTTGTAATTCCAAGGTGTTCATTAACTGCAGGCCAAGGGATGCCAGGGGATAATATTCTTTCTGGAGTTGGGAAAGATTTTGATACTGTTTGATGTTCGCATAGAAGCTGGACATTGTTGCAACCAGAAACCCGATAAGGGCTATCAGGACACAGAGCCAGATTTTTGAGCGAATGCTACTGGTAGAGAAATTCATTCAACAACGAGGATTTTTTTGACTGTGCTATTCAAATTTGTCACATTGATATAGGATAAGGCATTTGTGTGTTCGAGCAGGTAGCTTTGTGCGTCCACATCACTTTTCACGTTGACAGGTAGTATATTCTTGCCACTGAAAAGAATTCTTCTCCAATAATTTGAAAACTGGGAAGGCGACTTGTTTAGCATATCACGGGTAAACAAGGCATGCACCTCTTCATTGGAATTGACAACAATCTCTATTCCCGAGCCATCCGGCCATTTCCTCATTTTCCCCAGAAAGATTCGTTCCACTTCCCGATGGGTCAGTTGGTCCACTGGACATTCTTTATGGCAGACAAGCACGTACTCTTTTCCTGATGCGACCAGACAGGTCGTCAGCAGGAGCAGGAAACTGACTATGAGCACTGTACTTTTTTGCATAGTTGATCCGTTTCCTTAAAAGGCGAATGAAATCCTGGCAGCGCCGTAACTCCAGTAACGTGCTAAACCATCCGGATTGAAATGAGCCATTTTCATTGCCGCACCATCAATCCAGTGGTACTCAGCCTTTGCCACCCAAAAATCGTTGATCTCCCACCTGACTCCTATGCCAAAATCCTTCCGCCAGGCTGTATATGGGGGGCCTTGCAGCCTGGACAAACCGTCTTTGTCATGTTTCAGTAGATAAAATTCATCATATAGGACACTGAAGGTCCAGCTCTCAAAGGGCGTATAATTAATCATCCCATACCAGGCCTGAGTTGGCCCATCCAGAGATACCTTGCCAAACATGGTCGCAGTGCGATCCGTTTCATTGTATTCAGAGACAAAGACAAGGTTTCGCCAGCTGTATTCAGCTGAGAGAACAAATTTTCCATGGATAGTTGTTTCACCTGACTGTACGGCAGAGTCATTTACATAGGTTTTGAATTCCGCATGCAGGAAACTTGCTCCAAGGCGTAATCCTCTGATCACGGCAGAGTCATAGAGTAAGGCTCCACCATAAAGGGTATCGCTCTTTCTCTCGACAGAGTCAAAAAACTCTGGAAGAGCAGGGTCTTGTTTATTGGGAGGGAGGGTGTTGTTTCTGATGATTTGCGATATGGCTGAATCTTCCAGGCTTGCCAACTGAACACTGTCTGAAGGAAAATCTGTCTCTCCCAGGAATAAATGATAGCTGCAATCACCTGAAGAGCCCATAGTGAAATTACCGTACATTCCTGCCCCCAGGTAGGCCAGATAGGTATCACGTCGGGTTTCGTCATAAATGGATTGCGGCAGGAAGATCATGGGCTGTAAAAAATCCGAATCCCGGTTTTCATTATACAATCCGATGGGCATTTTTACTTTACCGATTTTCAGCCCAAAAAAATCGAAGGGTTGATAATCAATCATAGCCCAGTCAATGCTGATCTGGTCTTCACTGTAATTGCCCAGATTTCGGTAAAAAAGCTGCCCGCCAATTCTCAACTCTTCATGCAGGGAAAGATTGGCATTGAGTCCCACGTCGGTAAATTCAAAGGTGCCACCGCGACTGTCGGATAAGAAATTGTTTTTGCTGCTATTTAGGTATCCCTGAGAAGTGAACCCATGTATCTGAAATGATTCAGTAAGATCAAGGGCCCAGAGGGAGGAATGCGAGGCAAGCATACAGAGTAAACATGCACTGAAAATTAATCGTTGCATACCAATGCGACACTTCTCTTTTTTCAACATGAGATTTCAGGGAAAGAAATGAAAGGCTCGGTTTTTAAAAAACCGCAATAACATACAATTGAACTACGTCTCATACCATGATCCCACAAAGAAGGTCAAATGATTATCAGGTTACAAGGTGACAACAGATCTGTTTCGGGGAAGGGGGGAGCAGGTGTAGCGGCAGGTGGATTGACTGATTGTCCGATTGGATTGGTCTTTTATCTCTTCTCGAATCCTTCCGGATAATGTTTTTTCATGCAATCAGGACAAACCGTGTGGCTGATGGCAGCTTCTGAATGGTCGTGAATGAATACATCGACTTGTTTCCACTCACCTTTAGGGTCACGTATGTTTTTGCAGAAAGAACAAAGGGGGAGGATTCCCTTAAGGGATTTGATTTCATCAAGGGCCTTCTGAAGATCTGTAATGAGATGCTCTCTCTCCCTGTCAGCCTTCTTGCGTTCTGATATGTCGCGGACAATATCTCTGGAGCCGATAATCTTTCCACCACTTATAATGACAGAAGAATTTACCTCAATGTCCAGCCAACGGCCATCTTTTGTCTTCTGCTTGCCGGTAAACTTTTCATATTTGCCCTGTTCACGGAGTCTTTTAAACTCCTCGTCAGATTTGGAAACCTGAGCAGGTGGAATGACATCTTTTACATTCATTCCCAGGAACTCTTCCCGGGAAAACCCGAATAATTCAACTGCCCTTGGATTCACCTCAATATAGTTATGGTTCTCATCCAGCATGAAGATGGCATCGTTGGCATTCTCAAACAAATCTCTGTACTTTTCATAGGGGTTTTCTTGATAATCTGCGGGAAGGTAGGGTCGATCTTTTTTTTGCAGAAATCTGAAAACAACAAATTGAATAACTATTATGCCAATCAGGAAGACATTGTCGATGGTGATGAAGTCCATTGGGGATTTCTATTTTTTATACCGTATAGGAAGTTGGTGGCCAGTTTCCCGATGTCTACCCTGGTCACAGTCAGTTGACAATAAAAATCCACTTCTTTAAAGAAAAGGTGATGCAGTGGGAACAGTTGCCATTTCCCCAACAAAAAACGGGACTCCCTTTGCAGGGAGTCCCGTTTTTTGTTCTGGAAGTTTTTAGCTGGAACTAGATGGCTTCTGCACCTCGTTCTCCGGTACGTACCCTGAGTACGTCTTCCACGGGGATGACAAAGATCTTGCCATCACCTATTTTTCCACTGAGTGCCGCCTCACGTATCGTTTCGATGATTTTCTCAACGAGGTCAGCTGAGACAACCAGCTCAATTTTAATCTTTGGGTTGAAGTCTACTACGTATTCAGCCCCTCTGTACATTTCTTTATGGCCTTTCTGTCGGCCATAGCCTTTGACCTCAGTGATGGTCATGCCGCTGATCCCAATCTCGTTCAGCGCTGCTTTTACATCATCAAGTTTGAATGGCTTAATGATTGCCTCAATTTTTTTCATGATACACTCCTCTGGTTATACTCTTCGGATATGAATCCTCTGGAATTTACTTGTTAAGGTGTTTTTACCCAAAGGGGGCGCTCAATGAACACCCCCCAAGGGTAATGGGTTAGTCTCTGGTGAATTCCGGATAGGCTTCCAGGCCGCATTCGGCAATATCCACACCTTCCATCTCTTCTTCTTCACTTACTCTAACACCCATGATTGCTTTGACGGCTAACCAGACAACTAGAGAGGCGCCGAAAGTCCAACCAAAAATCGATCCGATTCCGATGAGCTGTTTTACCAGTGATCCATCAGGATTGGTAAAGGCAACCGCGATAAGTCCCCAAGTGCCGACTACGCCATGGACGGAAATTGCACCAACAGGGTCATCAATCTTGGCTTTGTCAATGTAGACGATGGCGGGCACGACCAGCAGACCACCAACGATACCAACGAGGGTCGCGATTCCGGGGGTGGGGGTCAGGGGTTCAGCTGTGATGGCAACCAGTCCTGCAAGGGCGCCGTTCAGGGCCATGGTGAGGTCAGCTTTGCCGAACCAGAGGCGTGAGAGCAGCAGAGCTGCTACCAGACCACCTGCTGCTGCGGTATTAGTGTTGACAAAGACCATGGACACAGCGTTTGCCTCTAAAATGTTACTGATCTTTAATTCGGAACCACCGTTAAAGCCAAACCAGCCCAGCCAGAGAATAAAAGTTCCAAGGGTTGCCAGGGGAAGGTTACAGCCGGGAATGGCATTTATTCTGCCGTTGGAGTATTTCCCCTTACGAGCGCCAAGGATCAGCACGCCGGCGAGAGCTGCTGAAGCACCACAGAGATGAACAAGACCGGAACCTGCAAAGTCGAGGAACCCAAGGCTGTCGAGCCAACCTCCGCCCCACTTCCAGTATCCGCTTACTGGGTAGATAAAGCCTGTCATCACGACTGCAAATGCCAGAAAAGACCAGAGTTTCATCCGTTCTGCCACGGCGCCGGAAACGATGGACATGGCCGTTGCAACAAAGACAACCTGAAAAAAGAAGTCGGACATGTTGGAGTAGTAGGTCTCGCCGCCGCTTTTCAGGACCTCATCCACCCCGTTATCCGGTCCAAGAAAAAAGCTGAGACCGGGGATGACACTATTCACTGCATCACCATACATGATATTGTAGCCGACAATAAGGTACATGAGACAGGCGATGGCGTAGAGTGCCACATTCTTGGTGAGAATCTCCACTGTATTTTTGCCGCGTACCAGGCCGGCCTCAAGCATGGCGAATCCTGCCGCCATCCACATGACCAGTGCTCCGGACATGAGGAAATAAAAGGTGTCCACCGAGTAGGCTAGTTGCGTCAAGGTGTCGGCGACGCTGGATATTGTAGCGGCCTCTTCAGCAATGGCTGGTCCTGCCAGGGTTAGTCCTGCCAGGAATATTGCCCCCCCCCAGAACGTTTTGCGGCTCATGGTTGCATTGTTTTTCACTGTTCCTTCCTCCTGTCGTATGATTTGCGCCGGATGGCATTGTTTATTGACAGTTGGATAATAGCAAGAGGTGTGCCATTAATAATATCGTCTGTAGAAAATGTGTAAAACTAGAGTGTTATCGTGTTCAGGGGTGGCGATGGGTATCCCCTGTAGATCGAAATAATACAAAAATGTAAAACAAAAATACCAGAACATACAATATTGTAAATTTGTCAATGCTGGCCGGTGTGTTGAAAATTTGGTGGATACTCCAAAAGAGACACGGAGGGCGCCGTTGCCACAAGGCTCTCCGTTAACATTGCCTGATTTTGAGGAGATATCGCAGAATGGCCTGAAAGTTGTAAGTAAGCTGTCACAGTGAGAAAAAAAGAAGGGTTGGAAAGGTGGGAGACTGGGAGGCGAATGACCAGTGGGAAAAATAATGGTGTCGTTGAGGAGAAAAAGAAGACAAGGACCATGAAGAGTAGACTTCTTATTTTACAACAAGGAGATTTGTACAATCCGGGAAGCTTTCTGGGTGATCTGGCAGAACAACTCTCTATTGAAGTACATATGGCTGACAGCGGGAGAAAGGACCTTCCCCAAAGTTCTGATTTTGACGCACTGATCGTTACAGGCCGTCCACCATGTTTAAACAAGGAGGGCCGGAGCCATTCATCTGAGATGGAAAAACAATTCCTCCAGGCATGGCTGGAACTTGACAAACCTGTCCTGGCGTTCGGTTCAGGTCATCGGCTTCTGGCAGAGGCTTTTCGGGCCGGAGTAGGTCCAAATTTCATGACCAGTGCAGGCTTTGTTGAAGGGTTTCTCACCCACAACGGGAGGAAACATCCCCTGTTTGTAGAAATGGGACCAACTATTTCTCTGTTTAAATGGTATAATCAGTCCATGGAAACCCCTGTGCCGCAAAATTGTATCCTGCTTGCAACTTCAAGCGAATGTGTTGTGGAAGCCTTTACCATAAAAGGACGGCCCCATATCATCGGCTTGCAGTGCGACAACCATGCCGCACACCCTGACGATGTTCGCAGATGGATGGAGAATCTTCCTCCAGAAAGAATTTCCGGGAGAGTGCTTTTGGATCAGGCAGAGAAGTTCCTCAAGACCAACCAGGAGATATTTGTAAAATTGATTGCTAATTTTATGCTGTTTACAAAAAGATAAGGCCGGATTCCACAAGAAGTTATTGCTACCCCTTTTAATCGTTATGGGCTGATGAATAATATTATAAGTAAAAAATCTATCTTTACCGCCATGCTCCAGGACGGGCCTTTTGCGGTGGGAGACCTTCCTCCCTTTGCTCACCCATTCTCCAAAGAGGCCAAAGAATGGGTCAGAGCAATTGCGGGTGATTCGCTGATGAAGACCAAGTATCGGGCCGTGAGGAACCAGATATTCGATTTTCTCAGTGTTTCTACTTTTGATGAAATATTGACGCTGATCCACGGTAAGGAATTAAGACAAAAGAATAGCAGCAGTGCCCACAGACTCCTTGCCAATATGTTTGGTATTCGGGGAGATGCCCATGTTGTTGACCGTCACCTGCATGACTATGCCAGAACAGCCGATGATGTCGTCAGTTCCCTGCGGGCTAAAGTTTTGGCACCATACAGTTCACATATTGAGACAACAAATGAGATAGAGACCATCCACGATCCGGTGGCCCTGATGCTCATCCTGTTTGATGAACGATTCCATCGTAAGGCACGTTTTGAGGCAAAACGAAAACTGGTGCTCATGAATCTGGCCGGCTCAATCGATCAGAGAGAGCGGGAGACACAGATTGAAGAAAAGTTTGCCGGGTTTTTAAGTTTTCTTAATGAGTTTGTCTGGAGTCCCAGTTTGAAAATCGGCGACCTGGAACTCTGCTATCTTCACAGTAAACACAGTGCTGAAGAGTTCCGGTGTGAGGACGTAAAGGTGCTGAGTGAGGTGGAGGCTTTGGCAATGTCCCCGGCTGCCGGTGAAAAACTGACCCTGATCAAACGACGCAGATTTAATGACCAGGGGCGTGAGATTCCCATCTATGTAACCATTCGAAAAAAACAGCCTGCCGCCAAGGTTCTAAAATTACTGAGAAAAAATGAGAAGAATCCTGCGACAGCGGTTGATGATGAACTGGGTCTCATGGCTGTCCTGAATTCAATCAGTGACGTGAAACGTTTTCTCCGCCATTTAACAAAAAGTGCGGTCAGGGCAGACTCTTTTATGACTCTGGAGGATATTTCGGACACGCTGACTGGAGGCGAATATGGTGGTTCGTCTACAGGAAGTTCCAGTAAAACGCCAATGCTTAAGTTTTTTGCCAGGTTGGGCGGCATGCGGGTGGAGTTCATCATCCATACCAACCACTCCTATCTCAATTATATGTATCAGCGTGATGTAGCTCATGACGAATATGAGGTCAAGCGTATCTTTGATACCGGAGTTGCTGAATTTCTTTTTCCTTCAGATATTTATAATCTTAACATGGAAAAAATCCGTAGCACCCAGCTTGCCAGGTTTAGAAAACGGATTGAGGAGTATTGATTGTAACTGCTCACTGGGATCACTCAGCTTGGAGGTGAAAAAAATCAGATAAATTTTGTTGGTAGGTAAAAAAAGTGATATAATTTTATTGGATTCCCGCAATTACCTGTAGGGTTGTGGTAATTTCAGATAGTTGTATGTCTTGTGATCGGTTGTGATTTTGTATTCCTGGTGGCGCAGTCTCTGCAGCGAACTCATTCTGTTTTTGGAGGGGCCATTGATGAAGAAAATAGTATACACCATAAGTGTTTTTTTGTTCCTTTTCTTCTCATCAGTACAGGTAAAGGCTGGCGATTATGTTTATGTAGTAAATTCATACGTACATGCTGTGCTGCCGGAGCCGACCTGGTCGACCGTATCAAAACTTTCTGCGGGAGATCTGGAGCTGGTGGATACATTGGTATTGCCGGCTTGCAACGATGCCCACTCCCTGGCCCTGACCCACGATCACGCATATTTGTGGGTGACCTGTCCACCGAGCAACACCATTGAGATCATCGATACTGAAACCTTTGAGATAGCCGATACCGTTAATCTCAGTGTTCTTATCAATCCTATGGGAGTAGCATTTGCACCCGATGGCAGTAAAGGGTACGTGACCAGTGATCTTGATGGCTTTGGTGGTGTTGCAATCAGGAACGCTGCCGACGGTGAACCCATAGGTTTTGTTTTCTTAGGAGCGAGACAGAATTCCATATCCTTTATCCCGGATGGCAGCAAGGCCTACGTTATGGATTATCAGAACTCGATTGTCACCGTTATCCAGACATCCGACAATACGTTCAAAACCGTTGATTTTGACGGGACTGCCCTACAGGATGCGGTGGTATCCCCTGATGGTAGCCGTGTCTATGTCAGCAATATGGACGAAAACCAGATCGAGGTGATCCAAACTTCAGATGATATGGCTCTCGATCCGATAGAGACAGATTATATCAGGCCCAGAGGTATTGCTATTTCCCCGGACGGTCGGTACCTCTTCGTCGGACATTACCTGGGATTGGACTCTCTAGTGACCATGTTGCGGCTCAGCGACCAGACCGTCGTCGCGACAGCAGATATCCCCAGCAACCCGCGGAGAATCGCTATCAACCGGAATGGAACACGGATCTTTGTTACCGAGCACAATGAGGATGAAGTCTATGCCTATGATGTATCCGGTGAGACATTAACCTATGCTGCTTCCGCAGATCTCAATGTTTTCCCTGGTTACCAGGCGTCGCCAGTCGGTATTGTTTTAAGCGAGAGTCCTTTTCCGTGGCATCTTTTCAGGTCGGCGATAGATAACTCCATTGGCAGGTAAGTGCTGGGGGCGGCCACAATATCTTTCTGGTCATGGAAGTAAGCTAATTGTATCGCCAAACGGCTGAAGCACACAATATTTCCATATTTTCCATATTGACCTTGTCAAGCAGGGGTTTTGATACCCTTTTACTGTCTGAAGAATCTATCATACCTTTATCGGCACCAAGGGCTTGGCGGGTTATACAATCGTTCTATCAGGTCTGAAACCATTCGCTTAAAGAATAACCGGTTAACTATGAAAAAAAACAACACAGCAACCATTCGCATTCGAAATAGTCAGGAGGTGGATATCTCCCGTGTCGAAATGATGAGGACTTACCTTGTCAGCCTGATGGATGAGGCTAATTGTCAGAAGTTGATGTACTGCAGTCCCGAAGTAATAGAACCAATTTATAACGGGTCTACCCGCATGAGTCCGGAATCAATCTTTATCAATATCGGCTCAGAGGAGGATATGGCCTATATTCGTCGAAGGGCTCTTGCGGCTGGTGAGGAGTTTCAACTGACAGGGAAGAACCATACCTGCCATTTTGATGGACCGGGCGATCAGGGCAGGGATACCGCCAATACCAAATATCTGGCCTATCCCGGTACGGAAATCAGTTCCTTACAGAAGAAAGAGGAACATCGTGCCGGTGTTGTTGAAGTCCGTAACATCATAACCGATATCATGCAGAAAAAAGAGATGATCATCTCGTTCATCTCCCGCGGGCCCATTGGCAGTCCTGTGGCTGACCCAACCCTGCAGGTAACGGATTCATATTACGTTATTCACAGTGAATTTATGCTGTATCGAATGATGGATCCCGATATGTTTTCAAAAGATGTTGCCGACAAGGGCTATATGTTCATTAACTATCATAGTGCCGGAAAACTCACTGAGACAAATGCTTCTGCCAATCTTGCTGAACGGCGCATCTATATGGATGTGGAGAGATTTCGTTCCTACAGCTGCAATAACCAGTATGCCGGCAACTCCATTGCCCCGAAAAAAATCAATCACCGATTTGCCAATATGAATAATATCCGCAATTACTTTGGTGAGCGCTTGGATGAGCATATGTTTATTGCTGGTTTTGCGATGGAGGATGAGATTGTTTATTTTGGTGGTGCGTATCCCTCCGGTTGCGGCAAAACCGGGACAGCCATGACCGGAACCCATCTGGTCGGTGATGATCTGGCCAAGCTCTTTATTGACCGGGAGAGCGGCGAGGTACGGGCAGTGAATCCGGAAAGAGGTATGTTTGGTATAATTGATGGGGTGAACAGGGAAGACGATCCGGAAACCATGGCCGTTTTGACAGGCCAGGAGAATGAGGTTATCTTTTCCAACCTGCTGGTGTCTGATGGAAAACCTTACTGGAATGGTATGGGAGAACCTCTGCCGGAAAAGGGATGTAACTTCGAAGGGGAGTGGTCATCCAAATCGGCAAAACCTGCTTCCCATAAAAATGCCCGTTTCACCATCTTTCTGGACAATCTCGAGAATTATGACCCGGCCACCGAAAATCCTGGAGGGGTAAAACTGAGTTGTCTTTTATTCGGCGGTCGTGACTACAGGACTATGCCCACAATAGTCATGTCCCATGACTGGATGAGCAGTGTTGTCCATGGTGCCATCATCCGTTCGGCCACCACAGCCACTGAAATTGGGACGGATGGAAGTGAAAAAAGATCTCCCTTTGCCAATGAAGCCTTTTTCCCTGCCCCCCTTGCACACTATATCAGCCACTATAAAGCCTTTGGGGAAAATCCAAATATTGCCAGGGAAAATCTTCCCTCCGGTTTTCAGGTCAACTACTGGTTGCACAAGAGTGGGCGAGGGGTGCTGGCTCCCGGAGAACCTGACGGTCTCATTGGTGAAAAGCGGGATACCAAGGTATGGATGCGGATTATGGCCTTGATGCATCAGGGCAAGGTGGAAACAATCTGGACCCCCATTGGCCGTATCCCGAAATATCGTGACCTGAAAAAGCTGTTTCAAGAGGTGATCGACAAGGAGTATGACAAAGAGATCTACACCAAACAGTTCTCACTTTACACCGAAAACCTTATCAAACGGGTGGATATGTCTATTAACGAATTTGCCAAGGAGAAGGGCATGGCGGATGAATTTTTCCACGTCCTGGATACCTGGCATCGTGATCTGACTGCTCTCCGGGCAACCATTGGACCGATAGTCATGCCGGATCAGATGATTGAATATGTCGCGGCTAACCAGCCCCGTTGAAAGGGAAACAGACTGGATGAATTGGGGACAGACCACGATTTACCTAAAGGTTTTAAATGGATTTTTATGGATTCCGTTCAAGAAGCGATGATTGAAACGTTAAGGCATTACACTAATTGATCCGTAGTTACATAGAGTTATGAAGAAACACACAAAATCCCAGATACCCATCCCGATTTCAACCAAAACCAAGTGGGTGTCTCGGTGTTTTCTCGGTGTTTTGCGGGAGCAGGGATCGGGGCGAACAAGGTGAGGCGATGGCTGACGAGACTGTCACTGGTCGTCGGGGCGGGGGCGCTGGTTCTGATCGGCTGGCTGTGGTTCAGTCTGCTCAGTCCCTGGGGTTATGTTCCGCCCCCGGGTCTGCCGCCGATAGAGCAAGGGATTATGTCCCGTGTGTTCACCTATGGCACGTTGCGTCAGCCGGCTGTGCGGTGGCTGGTTATCGGCCGCTTAACGCCTGCGCAGCCGGCGACGTTGCCTGACTTTCGCAAGCAAGGCCTGAACCTGGTTCCAGAGACAGGGGCGCACACCCCGGGGGAGGTATTTGTGGTCGATGCCGAGGCGTTACGCCGACTCGATCGCTATGAACGCCTGGGCGTACAATACCAACGCAGCAGGCTCATTCTGGCTTCAGGAGCGACGGCCTGGGTCTACCGCCGTCTGGATAATGACTGACACATGAGCTATTTGCAAAAATTGGCATCCTTGCAACCATTGAGAATGGCGGTTCATCCTTGAAGCGTACGCCTCTTGCCATTTTGCAAGAGGCTCACATAACGGAGACATATCAAAATATGCAATCGACAAATACTGAGCTGAAGCAGCCGCCGTGGCTGGAAAATGCCGAGGGCAAGACCCGACGCGTCGGGGTCGAACTTGAGATGAGCGGCCTCAATTTTGATGCACTGGCCGAGCAGGTGGCCGACTTTTTCGACCTCGACATCACGTCGAGCGGGCGCTACGAGCGCCTGCTGCAGGGTGATCCGGCCGGTGACTGGGTGGTCGAACTGGATTATGACCTGCTCAAGCGACTTGGCCGCGAGGAGCGCGGGAATGGGGCCCTCAAGGATGAGATCAATCGGTCAGCCGAAGAGGTGCTTGCATGGGCCGCCAAGGCACTTGTGCCGGTGGAAATCGTCGGCCCACCGCTGCCACTCGACCGGCTTGGCGATGTGGAGGGATTAATCGTACACCTGCGTAAAGCAGGTGCCAAGGGTACCTCGGACAGCGCTGTCAACGCCTTTGGCATGCAGTTGAATCCTGAGCTGCCGAGCCACGACCCCAGTGCTATCACTGCCTTTCTCAAGGCCTTTTTATGTCTTTATGACTGGCTGTTCGTGCGCGCTGACATCGATCTTTCGCGTCGGGTGACCAGCTACGTCGACCCGTTTCCGACTGACTATGTGAAGAAGCTCCTCGTAGCAGATTACTGGCCCGATCTCGCGACCCTAATCGATGATTATCTGGCCGACAACCCAACCCGTAATCGCGCGCTCGACATGCTTCCGCTGTTTATGTTTCTTGATCAAAAGCGGGTGCGCGCCAGAACGGATGACGTGCTGATTAAGGCGCGTCCCACCTTCCATTACCGCCTGCCAGATTGCAAAATCGACAACAGCGACTGGGGACTTTATATGGCGTGGAACGACTGGGTGGAGGTCGAGCGCCTGGCTGCGGATGAAGAGCGCCTGCAAGCCTGCTGCGAAGCTTACCTCAAATTTCTTAACAGTCCGATCAATCGTCTGTTCAGCAAATGGGCAACGACCGTGCAGAAAGAATGGCTGGACCAGTAATCGCTATCACGGGACCAGAGCATGGCGCCTTTGGACCTCGCATGTTGGTGTCACTAGCAGTACGTCTTTATGGCGGCCGCCCGTTGCAATTGCGCCCGGGCGACGAAGATCAGAGCCATGATTATGATGGCGTGGTGGTAACCGGTGGTCACGATGTTGAGCCGGTGCTCTATGCGGCCGAACCCGAAGTCGAACCCAACTATGACACTGCACGCGACGCGCTGGAAATCGCCGTCATTGCGGACGCACTTGCGCGGGGACTGCCCCTGCTCGGCATCTGCCGAGGCGCACAACTGCTTAATGTCTACCGGGGCGGCACGTTGCATCAGGAGCTGCGATCACAGCGCCGGAAAACATCCGACCGGTGGACTGTGCTACCGCTCAAGACACTGTGCATCACAGACCAGTCGGAAACCCGGGACAGCCTGTTGTTAAGCACACTCTTTGGACGGGGACGCTCTCGCATCAACAGCCTGCACAATCAGGGTATTGATCGCATCGGTGATGGTCTCAAAGTAACCGGCCGTGACCTCGATGGTATCGTTCAAGCCGTGGAAGATCCGTCTGAGACTTTTCTGATTGGCGTACAATGGCATCCCGAATTTCTTCTCTATTTGAAAAACCAGCGCGCTCTGTTTTGTGAACTGGTCAAAAGGGCACGATTACATAGCCAACAACTCAGAGGAATTGGGGACAGACCCCGATTTACCTAAAGACCGATAGTCATGCCGGATCAGATGATTGAATATGTCGCGGCCAACCAGCCCCGTTGAAAGGGAAACAGACAGGGGCCAACGCCGGGACGGGTGGTCTGCACTCCTATTCCGCCAGCAGGTAATCCGCATTTTTGGAGGTTATCGGCTGTTTTAAAACCTCTTCCGAGGCAGCCGGAAGGATAACAAGCGTCCTCTCCTTGGATCTCTCCTCGAGATACTCAGGTACTCCCTGTTTCATGCAATGGTTGATCCCGGCAAGTACAACCAGCGTTTTTTCAGGATTCTGTTCAAGATACTTTCCGGCGTAAAGAGCCATTGTTTTATCCCGCAGCATGTGAGCCTCGCAGAAACGTCGAAAGAGGGTGCCGTTGTCACCTCGACTGGCAAGTATACCGCGCAGCAGGAGCATTTGAGCGGAATTCGGTTTGCAATAGATATTGCCTGGAAGATTTTCTTTTTCCTGTGGGGTGAGAGAGTGGAAACCCTGCCTGGCCATTTTACCTGAAATTGACTTGGGTAGATTGAGCCCCAGCAGGGGAATCTTTTTCTTTTGGGCATAAAGAAAGATCGCTTCATACATGGAAAACGGGATTTGCCAGTTCTGATGGTAGCCTTTGGTAAAATCTTCGAGACTAATGGAGCCCTCTATCCAGTTGTCGAGTAATGGCTGACTTGTGAAAGGAAACATTTCAAGACCGATGGCGACATCTGCTCCTCTGTCATGAAGCCCCTGGATAATTGTCAGTTGATTTGTATGGTGCCGGGCAACCGTATGTGCCTCTCCTATACAGACTGCCCTGAAATCGGAGAGATTTTCTGCCAGTTGTGATGTTTCGTCGGGTTTTAAGGTATCAAGGGGTAGGGGAGTGGTCGGGGCACAGCCGAAGGCAAAGAGTTGGAAAAAGAGGACAAGGGTGACAACAGATACTGCCATTCCGGCAGAGGCTCTTTTTTTAGATTGAGTAGCTGTCATTTCCGGTACCCTGTTGCCCTCTTTGGATTATTTCCAAATGAAGGAGTTAATAAGGTTCTTAACGTTTCTCTGTTTGTATGATGAATTTGATTTATAGAAAATCAAAGGGTTATCGTCAAGTGCTGTGGTTGATTAATCTGGCCCCGGTCACCAGCTTACGGTTTCTCTTGAGTTAGAAAGCTTCCCGGAAGCAAGTCGAATGAAAAAGCGAGTACGAATAGATATAGATTATCGCAAGGATTGTTGATGGGGATTTAAAGACGTGCGTGCACGTCTGGACAGCATGGTCCCCGGAGCAGAATTTCACTTTCTTTGTGTTCCCAAAATGGCTGACAGGATGGACGAAGTGGTGCTTGCAGGGGGTGGCAGGATCACCAACAGAGAAGACAGATCCTATGCGGTTGTTCTCTCTGTATGCAAACAGCCTTGAATCTTCCCGCTCTGGACGTACTAAATTCAACACTTACAGCCACTCTTCTTTTTTACAGTCCACTTCTGTATTGCTGTCATCAAGGGATGAGCCGAAAGAAGGAACAGGATAAGAACAGCAGCCAGGGAAACACTTTCCGGGAGGATATCACTGCGTTCACTCACAATGGCGGATGCAGAGATCCCCAGTGAGAAATAGATCAGATCAAGAACCAGGCCGCAGAGTACTGCAATGCCGGCCATGGCAACAAGATAGAGTGCTGTGGCTTTTTTCCCAAGGAGTCCGAGGAGTACTGACAGGGAAGTGATATTGGTGGCTGGTCCCACAAGCAGAAAGACAAGGGCGGTACCCGGGCTGACACCTTTTAAAATAAATGCTGCGGCAATGGGTGTTGATGCAGTGGCGCAGATATAGAGTGGGATCCCCAGGCAGAGCATGATAAGCATGGAACTCAACCCACCACCCAGGTAATTGGTAATGGCCTCATCGGGAATAAGGACAGTGATGAAACCGGCTGCCAGGAGGCCGACAAAAAACCATCCAGCCAGTTCGCCCCAGATATCTGTGGCCGCATAATGCAGCCCTTTTCCCAGCTTGCTTAGAATACCCGGTTGTTTTTCTTTTTTCTCCACTGGCATTGAGCAGGAACTTAAACAACCACAAGAGGATTGAGCAGCAGGCAGCGGTGGCGTAGGCTCCGGATGAGATGCAGGTTTCTGCAACAGGTTGATGCTAATGCCCGCAGCCATTGCTGAGATAAAGGCGGAAACCGGTCTTGCCACGGTCATGATTGGATCGAGCAGGGCATAGGTAATGGAGATGGAGTCCACTCCCGATTCCGGGGTGGAGATGAGAAAAGCGGCCGTGGCCCCTTTGTTGGCACCCTGCTTTTTGAGTGTCGCTGCAGCAGGCAGTACTCCGCAGGAGCAGAGAGGAATAGGGATACCGAGAAGAGCGGCTTTTATGACGGAACTGAATCGACCACTGCCCAGATGTCTGGCCACGTAATCAGGCGAGAGGTAGATCTTGAGCAGACCTCCCACCACCAGACCAAAAACCATGTAGGGTGCAGCCTGGACAAGGAGTTGCCAGCTTGCCTGGAAAGCTGCTGTTATGAAGTGTGTCGTATTCATTTCTTCTCTTCCCTGTTGTGTTCAAGGGCCGTTTGCATGAGGTCCGTAATGTGATGGTCGTTGAGACGATAGTAAAGTATTGGTCCCTGCCGTCGGTTTTTGACCAGTTGCAGCTGTCTCAATAATCGCAACTGATGACTGACGGCTGATTCTGAGACCTGAAGAAAGGCAGCAATGTCACAGACACACATCTCACCCTTCTCCAGAGCCCAGAGAATTTTAAGGCGGTTGGCATCTCCCATGGCCTTGAACAGGTGGACCATCTGGAGATTTTCATCTTCCGGCAGCGCATCGTCTGCTGCAGCAGTAACACGGTTCTCATGAATACAGCGACAGTCGCAAAGATCCTTCCCTTCTTTTATTTGTAACATCAGTGTTCCTTTATGAGTATGTGAGTATATGAGCATCTGTTCATATATTAAGTGGGATCTGTCGGAATGCAAGAAATAAATGCTGGAAAAAGCGTGTTTGTGGTTTGCTCAAAAATAAGGGCCTTAAACGATGTATCTTTTGACTGAACCTTTAAGTTCGAGGTTTGCAGCGGGCAGTAGCACGGGCAGTCAATGGCTCAGCCGGCCAGTAATGTTTGGGGTAACGGCCAGCCAGTTCTTTTTTGACCTGCGGGTAGGTAGATCGCCAGAAAGAGGCAAGGTCGGCGGTGACCTGGACAGGGCGTCCTGCCGGGGACAGCAAGTGGATAAGGATGGGTAGTTTTCCGTTAAAGAGTCTTGGGCTCTCTGTGGCACCGAACATTTCCTGGAGGCGGACAGGTAAAACAGGAAGTTCTCCGGGCAGATACTTGATCTTGATCCTGGAACCGCTGGGTGCCTGATAATGGGTTGGCAGTAAGCGGTCTAGTTCCTGTTGATCCTGCCAGGAAAGAAGGGAGAGAAGGATTGGGTAGAGGTCCAGTTTTTGTAGTCGTTTCAGAGTGCTGATGGTATCAAGATAGGGGGTGAGCCATGAGAGATCATGGAGCAGAGTGGAGTCTGCTGCGTCGGGCCATTTCTCGGGTTGCAGCTCATGGGCAACCTGCATCCTGGCCTGCAGTTCACGGCTTTTTTTCTGCCAGTTCAGGCAATCAATCCCGCTTTGTCTGATGCCGTCAAGGAGACATCTGAGGACTACTGACGGGTCTGCCTCCTGCAGTGCGGTTTTACTGATTTCCAAACTGCCGAGGAAGAGAGTTGAAGCAGCCTCCACCCTGGAATTTTTCCACTCCACGCTCTCTGTTGTGGTTAAGAGGTGGCTATGATGGTGAAGAATATCATCGAGCTCGAGAGGGGCTGCCAGAAATATTTTTCCCTGTTTGCTGCCGCCGTCGACATTAGCGGCCACCAGAAAGTCAGCTTTCTGGAGATGATCGCAATCCGGGAGAAGTACTCCACGTCCGGAGGAAAGCAGGTGCTGACGGGACCCCGGTTTTTTTTTGGCAATGCGGTCGGGATAGGCAAGTGCCAGTAGATTGCCGGACTCCCGGGGATCATGTTTCGTCATTTTTGTATGGCTATTGAGCAATCGCTGGTATTGAGCAGCCTCACGGAGAATGCGGCGGCAGAGAGAGGGATCCGCCCCCCTTGCCTGGATGAGATCAATTTTCTTTTGCTCAAAGAGGTGCAGGATATCCAGACGATCTTCTATGTCAACACTTCGGTCCTTTGTTCCCCCGCGGAACAGGTCACGATTTTGGAGTAGAGCAGCCAGGCGACAGGCAAGTGTGACCTGGCCCTGTTTATGGCCATGAAGCAGCATCAGGGCCAGGCGGGGATGGAGGGGCAGGGTTGCAAGTTGTCTCCCTGTGTCAGTGAGTCCACCTGTTTTATCAACGGCTGCCAGCCTGATAAGGAGTTCACGTGCCTGTTCCAGCTGACCAGTACGCGGTGGGTCAAGCCAGCGTAACTCCTTGGGGTCTTTCACTCCCCACTGTAAAATTTCAAGGAGCAACGGGGCAAGGTCAGCAGTCAGAATTTCTGGAGGTAAAAACTCAGGTTTTGAGTGATGCTCCCCTGTTGTCCACAAACGGTAACAATGACCGGGGCCAAGCCTCCCTGCACGGCCTTTGCGTTGTTCAGCTGATGCTCTGGAGATAGCCACGGTATGCAGTGCACTGAGGCCGGTGGCTGGGGAAAAACGGGGAATTTTCATGAGTCCGGAGTCAATGACTACTGAAACACCCTCTATGGTGAGGCTGGTTTCTGCAATGGGAGTAGCCAGGATCAGCCGTCTCTCTGTAGTTTTCTTGAAGACCAGATCCTGTTTCTGCTGCGGCAGGTCGCCATACAGGGGGAGGCAGATAACACCTGCGTCTATCTGTCTCTCTACTGCCTTGATCTCACCTGCTCCGGGGAGAAATACAAGGATATCTCCGTCGTGATTCCGAAGAGCATGATGTATGGTTTTTACTATGCTCGGAACCAGGTAGTCATTTGAGTGACGGGAAAGATATTCTATGGTTACCGGAAAGCAGGATCCCTCACCGCTTATCACCGGTGCTCCGCCAAGGAGTTCTGATACCCGTCCACTGTCCATGGTGGCGGACATGATTATGATTTTCAGGTCATCACGCAGTTCCAGAGTATCCAGGCAAAAGGCGAGGGCCAGATCGGATGCAAGGGAGCGGACATGGAATTCGTCAAAGATCACCAGGCCAACCCCAGAAAGTTCAGGATCATTCTGGATCATATGGAGGAAGACACCTTCCGTGACCACTTCAATCTGTGTTGTGGGGCCGATTTTTGTGTCAAAGCGGATGCGGTAGCCGACCAGTCCTCCAAGGGGGGAATGGATAAGCTCGCTCATTCGACTTGCTGCCATACGTGCTGCCAGCCGTCTGGGTTCGAGAATGATGATTTTTTTGCCCTGCAGCCATGGTTCCTGCATCAGAGCCAGGGGGACAATGGTGGTTTTGCCGGATCCCGGCTCCGCACTGAGGATTACAGATTGATGGCTGCTAAGAGTTTGCTGGAGATTGGGCAGGATTGCATGAATGGGAAGGCGCGGAAGATCAAACTGCATCAGGCGGCCGATATACGCTGGTAGGTGTGGAGTGTAAAGGGCTGTTCATTTCCCATGCGTTTTGCTGAGATCTCTTGAAAATGCTTTTTGGGAAGAGATGGAAAGAATGTGTCTCCCTCATATTCTCTGTCGAGGATTGAAAGTATGATAGTGTCAACCAGCTCCAGGGACTCCTGATAGACAGCCCGACCGCCGATAATGAAGGTCTTTTCCTGATCCTGACAGAGCTGAATACCTTCCGCCAGGGTATGGGCAAGGGTGCATCCGGGAATATGCAGGGTCTTGTTTTTGCTGAGCACCACATTGAAACGTCCCGGTAGAGCGTTGCCGATGGACGCAAATGTCTTTCTCCCCATAATGACTGCATGGCCCATGGTGCATTTTTTGAAATGATACATTTCTTCAGGGATATGCCAGGGGATGGTATTGTTGTGTCCGATGACTCTATTTCTGCTCATGGCAGCTATGAGAATGAGTTCCATAGGGACCTTTTGGCTGCTTCTCCAGGGGAAAATGTGAAAAAAATGGTGGAACTGTTGTTTTTTCTGTATTTTTTCTATGATTTTGTACTACACTTTAACAATATACTTGACTACACTTTAGCAGTATACTTATTTTGTTTTTCTCTTACCGTAACTTTATCCGGGTTAGTAACCAGGAAAGTGGAGGTTTTATATGAAGATAGATTGTCCCCATTGCGGGGTGTATGGTTCTGTAGAGGATTCTCTTGTCAGAAGAAAATTGCGATGCCCGAAATGCAGCAAGGTTTTTTTGGTAAGTGATGATCTCTTGCCCGAAGCTGACGAGACAAATCTAAAAACGTGTTCGGTTTGCAGTCAATCCTTTGCCTCGGAGTTGCTGGTAGATATTGACTCTCAACTCTACTGTGTCCTGTGCCGACCTGATTTTGCAGTTGAGGCTGTAGAAGAAGCTCCGGAAGAAGATGTGCTTGAAACCGTGGAAGAAGAAACAATTGACCTCTTTGCAGAGACCGAGCAAATCCTTGGCCCTGACGTTGAAAGTGAAGTTGCATCTGAAGAGGAAAGCATTACACTGGAAACCTGTTCAGTATGTGGAGACTCTCTCCATCCTGACTTTTTGGAAACAGTTGGTTCCCAAAAATACTGTGCACTCTGCCTTCCTGATGAGACAGAAGAGGCCGGCATAGAAGAGGATGAAGAGCCAAAAGTCGCTGCTGAGGCCCTGATGAGCGATGAAGAAGAGCTTGCAGGGGAAGACGATCTTGAGAAGGTCTGCTGGGGCTGCGGTGAAAAATTCCACCTGGACTTTCTACAGGAGGTTGACTCCAAACTCTACTGCGGGATTTGTCAACCCGATGTGATTGAAGGGGGTGTTGCTGAGGTACGTGAAGAAATTGCTGTTGAAGCAGTCCCTGAAGGAGATATAGAAGAGCTGATGGCTGAAGCTCTTCAGGAGGAGGCTGCTCGGAAGGGTGAGAAGGGCCCCAATTGGGCTGTTTTGATTGCCATAGCTGTCCTGTGTGGGTTGGCTTTTTGGCTTTTTTATAAATCCTAAGCCGGTGAACGGGAAGAAGGTCGGGACAAGGGTCTTATTAAAATATTTTGTAAGACAGTAACGGTGTCTCGAACAGGTCTTAACGAACATTTTGAGCACCAGTGAAAAGTCAGGCCTGAACCAAAAAGCGAATTTTCCTTGTGCGTGACAGAGGAGCAGAAGAGTTGGCATGCGTTTTTTGAAAGTCCATCTCCTGATGCTCCTCTGTGCTATTCTGGTCTCTGCTTCATTTCCGGTGGGGGAGGTCATCAGTCATGATCTTGACCCTGCTGTGCTCACCTTTATCCGTTTTATCCTCGCCAGTATCCTTTTTGCCCCTCTTATCTGGTATCGCCATGGGCTTGTTATCTCTTTTTCTGCCCTTGCCCGCTATTCTGTCATCTCCGCCACCCTGGTGATCTTTTTCTGGTGCATGTTTTATTCGCTCAGGTTCACCACTGCCCTCAACACCAGCGCAATTTTCACCTTTGTCCCGTCCCTTGCAGGTATTTATGCCATGATCCTGAACCGGGAGCGACTGGGCAGGCCACGTCTTATCGCCCTTGTTCTGGGTGTTATCGGTGCGTTATGGATCATATTCAGAGGCGATGTGGAACTGTTTCTCAGCCTTGCCTGGAACTACGGAGATCTGGTTTTTTTTGTCGGCTGCCTCTTTATGGGCTTGTACACGCCCTTGGTTCGCCTTTTTCACAAGGGTGAACCCATGCTGCAGATGGCCTTCTGGATCATGGCTACCGGATCCTTCTGGCTTCTGTTGCTGGCTGGACCCAAACTCATGTCTGTCTCCTGGGCAGAGGTTCCCCTTCGTGTCTGGGCAGGTATTGCATATCTGGCAATCTTTTCGACCATCATCACTTTTTTCCTCACCCAATATTCCATTCTCTTTCTCGGCCCCACTCGAGTTATGGCTTATTCGTATCTCTACCCCGGCCTTGTCCTGATCATTGAACTGCTTTGCGGCGGAGAATGGCCAGGAATGGCTTTGCTCCCGGGTATAGCAATAGTCCTCTCTGCCATGTTTGTTGTTCAGCGGATGGAGAGCGGCTGAAAAAAATATTTCATTTTTCCTGTCCCATTACATATACTGCAACAAGAGAGTCTTATGGAAACGTGAGGTCATCTTTTTTGATGGCGTCGTAAAAAACTCCATATGCACCCCAAGAGTAGTTCCTACAGGCGCGAAGCACAAAATTTTTTTACAACGCCATCAAAGGAGAAGGATGACGAAAATTAACTGGCTCTATTTCCGTAAAGGTTGAGCATCATGCACAAAAGCTCAAGGGGCTCTTGAGCAAGCGAATGTCAAAACAGATGAGATCATTGATGCACGCAAAGTTGTGATAAAAGCTGATGGTGCCTGGGAGCTCTTTGAGGGGGCGGACAGCATTTATGTGGGAAGGGGGAAAAAGACGGTGCTCTTCACCTCCGATGCCAAGACAAAGGATGAGATTCTGAAAGTGAGTCTTGGTCGTACCGGCAACCTGCGGGCACCAACTCTGCGTGTAGGAAAGCGTATCTATGTTGGTTATAATGAAGAGATGTACAGGGAGATAATTGGATGAACTGGAAAAGTCTGTTTACGCCGGGGGCCAATATGAGCCCGGATGAGGTGAAGAGTTTTATGGCTGAACATCAGCCGGATGACTATCAGTTGCTGGATGTCCGACAGCCGAAAGAATATGAAAAAGGACATATTCCTGGTGCCATGCTCATACCTGTAAAAGAGTTGACCGAGCGCATGGGTGAACTGGACAGGAACAAGCCGACCTTTGTCTACTGACACGCAGGCATGCGCAGCAAGGCTGCTGCCCAGTTGCTTTTGGCTGATGGTTTTTCAAACATCTTTAATATGAGTGGTGGTATAGTCGCCTATGCTGGAGGGAAGGCCGTAGGTGACGAAGACTTTGGTATGGAGTTTTTCGTCGGTGGAAACTTCCATGACGCCTTCCAGATGAGTTATGCCATGGAGGAAGGTCTGAAACAGCTTTATCTGGCTCTGGAAACACTTTCCGATGATGAAGAGGCCAGTGCGCTTCTTGCCAAACTTGCGAAATTTGAAGATGGCCATAAGGCAAAATTAAAGGCCATGTTCCCTTCTGCTGCAGAAGGTGAAGAGATCAGTACCAATTCCCTGGAAGGCGGTTTTGACAGGCAGCAGATTCTTGACCATTTCCACCCCCGGACAGCCAACCTGAAAGATATCATTGAACTTGGGATGACTCTGGAAACGCAGGCCCTTGACCTGTATAGCCGTCTTGCCCGGCAAACAGAAGATGAGGAAAGTAGGGAGCTTTTTCATTACCTCTCCAAAGAGGAGAAAACACATTTACACTTTTTGAGCAATGAGTACGACACCTTGTTGCAGCAATAGTTGGTCTTGTCATTATTTTCTTAAAATGCAGACTATTGGGGGTCAGATGATATCCTTTACTGTTTTTATGAGGCAGTGGAAAAACAGCTTGACTTGCGAAAGATTATTATTTACGATTGGAAATAATTATCGCAAGGAGGAGCCATGCAATTACGAATGACAAACCAGCGCGAGATGATCTTGCGGGAACTGAAAAAGAGTAAGGGCCATCTCAGTGCTGATGAGCTTTATGAGCGCGTCAAAAAGTTTATGCCCAGGATTAGTCTGGCAACGGTGTATCGGAATCTTGAGATTCTGTCCGATGCCCGGATGATCCGGAAGCTGGAGATCAGTGGGCGGCAGAAGCGCTACGACAGCGTGCTGGTTGATCATGACCACATCTACTGTGTCGAGTGCCACCGGATAGAAAATCTGGAATTAGGTACAAGTGATGTGAAGTTGCCCGTTGGCGAGGCAAAAGGCTATACAATTACCGGGCGTAGACTGGAGGTAACCGGGTTGTGTCCAGTGTGTCAGAAGAAAATAACAAAGTCAAAAAAGATAAAGTAAAAAGGAGATATACGACCATGGGTTGTGGATGTAAAAAAGAGGAGTTGAGTGATGAGCAGAAACAGGTTCTTGAGGCAATGGGTAAATGTGATAGACCCTGTGGCTCCAAGGATATTGCTGCGGCTACCGGTCTTGAGGCCAAACAGGTGAGCTGCCGGATTACAGCGCTTAAGAAAAAAGGCTATGTAGACAGTCCTGTCAGGTGCAAGTATGCAATCACCGGTGAAGGAAAAGCTGCCCTGAAGGCCTGATTCCTAACCAAAGAAAATGCCCAGCCTGCAATCATTCTCAGGCCTATTTTGAGCTATTGGCTGAAAATCGGTAAGCGAAGAAATATAAATAAGTAACAACATATTATACATAGTGGAGAATTAGTATGAAACCTTTAGTGACCAATGAGGCTCCTGATTTTACTGCAACTGCTGTTATGCCCGACAATACTTTCAATGAAGCGTTCAAGCTCTCGGATATGCGCGGTAAATATGTTCTCCTCTTCTTCTATCCCCTTGATTTTACTTTTGTCTGTCCCTCTGAGATTATTGCCTTTCATAAGGCAGTCGATCAGTTTAAGGAAAAAAACTGTGAAGTGATTGGTGTTTCCGTCGATTCTCAATTCAGCCACTGGGCCTGGAAAAATACCGCAGTAAGTGAAGGTGGGATAGGTAATATCCAGTTTCCGCTGGTTGCAGATCTGGATAAGTCCATTTCCGAAAATTACCGTGTTCTCCTTGATTCCGGTATTGCTCTCCGTGGGCTTTTTCTTATCGACAAAGAGGGCATAGTTCGTCACCAGGTGGTGAATGACCTGCCTTTGGGAAGAAGCGTAGGTGAGGCCTTGCGCATGCTGGATGCTCTACAGTTTACCGAAGAACATGGCGATGTCTGTCCGGCCAATTGGAACAAAGGTGATGACGCCATGAAGCCGACTGCGGAAGGTGTTGCCAAATATCTTGCAGAACATGCAGGATGATGTGCTGTAAGTAGTTCCGGTTGAAGTTTTTAATATCCTATACATGGAGGAGTGAAACATGGCGGAAAAGTTAGGTATTTATAAGTGTGATATTTGTGGGAATATTGTGGAAGTTGTGCATGCCGGTGATGGTGATCTCTCCTGTTGTGGTGCGCCAATGGTACAACTCGTAGAGAATACGGTTGATGCCGCAAAGGAAAAACATGTTCCAGTGCTTGAGAAGGTTGATGGCGGATTCAAGGTACGTGTCGGGAGTGTTGCGCATCCCATGACCGATGAGCACTACATTGAGTGGATTGAACTTATTGCCGGAGACGCCTGTTATCGGCAGTTTTTGAATCCCGGTGATACCCCAGAGGCTGTTTTTGCCGTTTCTGCGGACTCGGCGACTGCCCGGGCGCATTGTAATCTGCATGGAGTCTGGAAGGCTTGATGGAAAGTTGAAAGGATAAGGCAGTGCCTGTTCCATGGCTCGTGAGAGAGGCACTGTTAGGGATTTAGAGATGCGTGTATGTTGTCACCTGAAGAAATTACCAATGTCGGCATTGTGGGTATATTTATGATCCGGACAAGAGTGATCGTAAGGAAAAGATAAAAAAAGGGACACAATTTAAAGATCTTCTTGATGAGTGGCGATGTCCGGTTTGCGGAGCAACGGTGAAGGCATTCAGACTTGGTTCTGTACATGCCGAAAATGCTGCAAGCAGTAATCAGGCAGCAGATAATGAAACAAAAGGAGCAGCGACTGGTATGAAAAAATATAGATGTGATATTTGTGGCTATGTGTATGATCCGGAGGTTGGAGATGATTCTGCTGGAATTGCTCCAGGCACAGCCTTTGAAGATCTTCCCGATGACTGGGAGTGTCCTGTTTGTGGTGCAGGCAAGGACGAGTTCTCGGAAGTGTAATATGTGTGTTCAAGGGGTTGCCTTCCGGCAGCCCCTTTCTTTGTAAGTGAGTGTCGTCCTTCGTTTGATGTCTCTCCATGATCTTGAAAATTATTGAAAAATGAGTATAAAGATGAGAAAGATTTTGCTTGTGGCCTTTCAGGGTCAGCCCATGTGTTTTATTCATGTCCTCCTCAACGGGCTTGAGCTGAAAGCAGCCGGTCACGATTGTAAAATCATCGTTGAAGGTGAAGCAACGACCCTGATTCCTGAGGTAAGTAAGCAGGAACATTTCCTCCATGGCCTCTTTCAGCAGGTGAAAGAAGCCGGTTTGATTGAAGGGGTCTGCCGAGCCTGTTCCATGAAAATGCAGGTTATTGAACATATTGAAAAAGAAAGCCTTCCCCTCCTTGATGACATGTCTGGCCATCCGGGGATGGCGAAATATATTGAAAACGGTTTTGAAATACTAAATTTTTGATTCAGCAGGAGGATAACGCCATGAATCCAGTTAAACTTTCCGAAAATGTCTATTGGGTCGGTGCTGTGGATTGGGATGTTCGCGATTTCCACGGATATTCTACCAACCGGGGTACGACCTACAATGCTTTTCTCATTATGGATGAGAAAATCACCCTCATTGATACCGTAAAAAAATCAAAGAAACATGATATGATCGCCAGGATTAAAGAAATCGTTGATCCTGAAAAGATTGATTATATTGTGGTCAATCATGTGGAGATGGATCACTCAGGAAGTCTTCCGGAGATGGTCGATTTGATCAAACCTGAAAAAATCATCTGTTCAAAGATGGGTGAAAAGGCTCTGCTGCAACATTTTCATCAGGAAGACTGGCCCTATCAGATTGCAAAGCCCGGTGAAGATGTGAGTCTTGGTGCCAAGACCCTTTCTTTTCTTGAGACCCGGATGCTGCACTGGCCAGACTCCATGTTCACCTATCTCGTGGAAGATCAGATACTCTTCTCCTCTGACGCCTTTGGTGAGCATCTGGCAACCAGTGAGCGCTTTGATGATGAGGTGGATCAGGCAATTCTTCTTGAAGAGTTGACCAAGTATTATGCAAACATCCTGACTCTCTACTCACCACTGGTAAAGAAACTGATTGCCAAGGTGAAAGAGATGAATTTACCCATTAAGATGATTGCTCCTGATCATGGTGTGATCTGGCGCACCAATCCTGGTATGGCCCTTGAGGCCTATGATAAATGGAGTCAGGGCAAAGGCGATGGGAATGCGCTTATTATTTACGATACCATGTGGCATTCTACTGAAGAGATGGCTAAGCGGATTGGTTCCGGGTTGCAAGATGAGGGTATTTCCCACCAGCTGGTCAACTTACGCTATAATCATCGCAGTGATGTCATGCGTGACGTACTCAATGCCAGTGCCATTATCCTTGGTTGTCCCACATTGAATAATGGTCTGCTGCCGAGAATGGCTGGATTCCTTATGTATATGCGCGGCTTGCGACCGCAGAATAAGATTGGTGCTGCCTTTGGTTCTTATGGCTGGTCCGGTGAGTCCGTGAAATTACTCAATAGTGCAATGGTTGACATGAAATTTGATATTATAGATGAGGGGCTGAAGGTGAAATATGTGCCTGAAGATAAGGATTACGTCCAGTGTGTCGAGCTTGGCCGGAAAGTTGGCCAGGCCTTGAAAGCAAAAAAATCTGCTTAACAGGAGAGGATATGAAAATCCACATAGATAAAAACGTAGTGGAGTTTGTACCGGAAAATGAGCAGGAGACAGCATCCATGGAGACCTTGTGGAGAGTTGTTGTTGACTGTGCCGCAGACAACAAGCGGATGACAGCCATCGGGGAGTATATTCCCTCCAAGCAGAATCTTGCCCGATTTCATATTGAGGGAGTTTCCGCCACCACTGTGTATACAGAAGATAAAGCAGTGGAAGAATGTACTGTAATCTGTACCACCTGCAATAAGTATATGCATTTAAAGGGCGGCGATGCCGTTCCAGTCTGTTGTGGAAGACCTATGAAAACTGCTGATTAACAGCTCAACAGCCTCCTGCACAGCGTAAACCTTAATGTGCCGTTTTGGGTTCGTCCGTCATACCCGAGTGCTCCCTGCTTAAAACATACTGGGACAAGCGTTATCGGGTATCCAGGAATTTAGCTCCGCTCTGGATCCCCGATTACTCCCTTGAGGATGACTTCGATGAGAAGATATAAGCCTTACAGTGTACTATAGAGCACTGTTAACCTGTTAATCCTTCGGAAACGCACTTTTTCCAATATACCGCTTTCGTGGTATAATCGTTATCAGGCGATGTCTTTTCGCTATCCTCTCAAGAAATTCAAAGCTGATCCAGCCTTGAACCAGTCAATCTGCTCTTTGTTCAGAGAGTGATTCAAGCGTACTTCCGAATCCGTTCCATCTTCATGCTGAAAGCGTGCTGTGATGGAAGAGTTGGGAGCAATATCTGCGACCCCTATTAAATCAACCCTGTCTCCATCCTGAACCAGGTCGTAGTCAGCAGGATCGGCAAAGGTCAGCGGCAGGACGCCCTGTTTCTTGAGATTTGTCTCATGGATACGGGCAAAAGAGCGGGTGATTACTGCTCTTCCTCCCATGTGGCGCGGGCTCATGGCGGCATGTTCCCGTGATGAGCCTTCGCCATAGTTGACATCCCCCACAACCACCCAGTTTTCTCCGGCAGCGGTATAGGCGCGGGCAATTTCGTGATAAGGCTCCATTGCTCCGCTGAGCTGGTTTCTGGCATTTCCGGGTTCATCAGTAAATGCATTCACTGCACCGCTGAACATGTTGTTGGAGATGTTATCCAGATGTCCCCTGAAGCGCAGCCATGGGCCGGCAGGAGAGATATGGTCGGTGGTACATTTCCCTTTGGCTTTCAACAGCAGTCGCAATCCCTTGTAATCCTGGCCATCCCAGGGGGCAAAAGGGTTAAGCAGGGCCAGCCGTTCTGATTCGGGAGAGACCTGGACCGTGATACTGGTATTGTCGCTGATCGGAGCAAGAAAACCCTGCTCATCACGTACCAGCTTCTGTGGCGGTACTTCAGCAACCTTCCCCGGAGGGATGAGGGTGAATAGGGAACCGTCAGCTGCCTGATACTCGGCGGTAAAGGGATTGACTGTAAAGGAGCCGGTCATCGCATAGGCGAGACAGGTCTCGGGGCTACCGATGAAGGCGCTGGTGCCGGAGTTGCCGTCATTTCGTTTTGGGAAGTTCCGGTTATATGAGGTGACAATGGAGTTGCGAAAGCCTTCTTCAATGCCTTCCCGGTTCCATTGACCAATACAGGGACCGCAGGCATTGGCAAGAACTGTGGCACCAATAGCCTCCAGTTTGGCCAGTTGTCCATCCCGTTCAATGGTGGCCCGGACCTGTTCTGACCCCGGAGTGATAAGCATGGGGATTTTCAGTTTCACGCCCTTGGCACCAATCTGTTCGGCCATGTTGGCAATCCGTCCCATATCCTCGTAGGAAGAGTTGGTGCAGGAGCCAACGAGAGCATAGGTTACATTTGGAGGATGGTTTCCCTCTTCAACATAGTTTGCCATGTTGCTGACAGTGGAGGCACGGTCCGGTGAATGGGGGCCCACCAGATGCGGCTCCAGGGTGGAAAGATCAAGTTCAATGACCTGATCAAAGTACTTTTCAGGGTTGGCAAGGGCCTCATCATCAGCCCGTAGCAGATGTTTATAGGCGTCTGCCATGGCGGCGGCCTCTTCACGGTTACAGGCCTTGAGAAACGCTGCCATATGTTCATCATAGGGAAAGGTCGAGGTGGTGGCACCGAATTCGGCTCCCATGTTACAGATGGTGGCCTTGCCTGTACAGGAGATGGTGTCAGCACCGGGTCCAAAGTATTCAAAGACACGATTGGTACCACCTGCACAGGTGAGCTTGCCAAGAAGATTAAGGATCACATCTTTTGGTGCGGCCCAGCCATGAAGCTCTCCGGTGAGATGAACACCGATGAATTTCGGGTGCAGCACCTCCCAGGGCATCCCCACCATCACATCCACGGCATCAGCACCACCGACACCTGAGGCAAAGGCACCGAGACCGCCTGCATTTGGCGTATGGGAATCTGTACCCAGCATCATGACACCGGGGAATGCGTATTGCTCAATGACCACCTGGTGAATGATTCCGGCTCCGGGCATCCAGCAGCCAAAACCATAACGCTGAGAGGCTGAGGAGAGAAAATCGTACACTTCCTTGTTTTCCGTGCGGGCAATCTTGAGATCGCTCTTTGCCCCTTTGTGGGCGCGGATGAGATGGTCACAATGTACGGTAACCGGAACGGCGGCCTCATCTTTTTCTGCCAGCATAAATTGGAGGATAGCCATTTGTGCTGTGGCATCCTGAAGGGCTATACGATCAGGGCGGGTCTTGATATAGGACTTTCCTGCCTCGAGTTCTGCCTCGGCAGCATTATCCAGATGTCCGTAGAGGATTTTTTCACCATAGGTCAGGGGCCGTTCCAGTCGTTCCCGGACAGTGGCGATGTTGGCCGCCATCTTTTTATAGGTGGCTTCAATGAAGGTGGGTGTGGAATCTACCGATGTGTTCATGTGTTCTCCGTATCTATGCTATGGATTATAAATTTTTGATGGGAGCAATATAATGGATTAGCGGGCTACTGGTGAATAAGTCGTTCAGGAGCGAATAAGTTCCTCATTCAGCATGGTATCGAGGAAATCAAGGACATACTGTCGCTGTTCGGCTGTTGCATGGGCAATACAATCACAGTGGAGGTGTGCATTGCTGCGGACAAGAAGCTCGAACCGGACCAGGTCTTTCTCTACTTCCACCCCGAAATAAAAGGGACTGCAGTCTGTGTGTTCTTTCTGGATATCTGTCAAAAGTCCTTCGGGTACAACAATCCAGTAGAGTCCAATCATGGGACCCTGTTTCAGGTTTCGCTTGAGGTAGGAATCTATATTGTCCCGCTCCATGGGAGAGAGGTCATCTATGACAAATTGGCGCATGTTAGTAGGCTGAAGGCTGAAGGTTTAAAGGATAAATACGACGCCATCACAAATAATCTGCGGCGATAGCTGACAACGGGCTTCTTTCACTCTTACTCAAAGTAACATGCCCATATATACCATGTCCTTTCAATCTTTCAACTGCATAGGAGAGGCCATTGGAAGAAGAATCAAGGTAGGGGTTGTCGATCTGCTGTGGATCTCCGGTAAAGACCATTTTTGTATTTTCACCGGCCCTTGAGATAATGGTTTTCACCTCATGGGGGGTCAAGTTCTGGGCCTCGTCCACGATGATAAACTGGCGGGGAATAGAGCGCCCGCGGATGTAGGTGAGGGCCTCGAGCTCGATCTTCTGGTCTTTCATCAGTTGATTGACCTTCTGTTGGATAGTACCCTCATCATCCTTTCCCCGACTATGGCGCATCAGAAAGGTGAGGTTATCAAAGATGGGCTGCATCCAGAGGTTGAGTTTTTCGTCCTTAGTTCCCGGCAGGTAGCCAATATCTTTACCCATAGGGATAACAGGACGGGAGACCAGGAGCTTTTCATAGCTCTCCTGATGGAGTACACACTCAAGTCCGGCGGCCAGGGCCAGCAATGTCTTTCCGGTACCAGCCTGGCCGATAAGGGTTACCAGGCTGATTTCAGGGTCGAGGAGGAGTTCCATGGCCATACGCTGCTCTTTGGACCTGGGTTGAATATGCCAGGCGTGGTCGTATCTGGAGTTGAGATGCGCCAGCTTGTCTGGTGCAGTCGCACGGGCCAGCGCCGAGTGCTTGGGCTCGATTTCGTCCTGGAGCAGGACAAATTCATTGCTCTGGAGCTCAAACCCGTCAATTGTAAGACTCTCGTCACTATAGAAGCGGTCAATCATCTCTCCGGGAACTGTGACCTGGCGCCAACCGGTATAGAGTTCATCAAAGTTGCATTTCTGTTTTTCAAAATCCATGACATCAATGCCAAGGGCATCGGCCTTGAGGCGGGCATTAATATCCTTGGAGACAAAAATTACCGTCTCATCTTCCAGGTAAAGACTGTTTGCCACTGCCAGAATACGATTGTCCGGGACACTCATGTCAAGGAGGGCCCCGGGGATATCTTTTTTCTCCACTATAATTTTGAGAATACCGCCATTCTCCATCTCAACGCCATCTTTCAAGGAGCCAAAGGTGCGGAGCTTGTCCAGTTGGCGAATTGCATGGCGGGCATTACGGCCCAGTTCGTCGTTGTGCCGCTTGAATTTGTCCAGCTCTTCGATGACGGTCATGGGCAGGATGACGTAGTTGTCGGCAAAAGAGGTGATGGATTCGGAATTGTGCAGCAGGACGTTGGTGTCAAGGACAAAGTATTTTCGTTTGTTCATTTTTAAGATTTTTAGGCTAAGGGCTAAAGGCTAAGGGCTAAGGGCTAAGGGCTAAGGGCTAAGAACACCTTCAGTCTTCAGCCGTATTTATATGTCGAGCCAGGTTGTATCCTGATTCAGAACTTCACAGCCATTTTCGCGGACAACCACCATATTTTCCAGGCGCACGCCACCCCACTCAGGAAGGTAGACACCCGGTTCGACGGTAATAATCATACCGGCCTTCAGGTGTTTACGGTTCCGTGATGAGAGGCGCGGCTCTTCGTGTACGGCAAGGCCCACTCCGTGACCAAGGGCATGACCGAAAAAATCAGCGTAACCGGCATCACCAATAACTGTACGGGCCGCCTTGTCCACTGAAGCGGCGCTGATTCCGGCACGGATTGTGTCTGTGGCTGCGAGCTGGGCTTTTCGTACCAGGCGGTGGATTTTCAGGTATTGTTTATCAGTCACACCAGGAACAAAGCTTCGGGTCATATCAGAGCAGTAGCCATCAAGAATCAGTCCCATATCAATCATCAGTGGCTGGTTCTTTTTGATTGCAACGAGGCCGGGGACGGCATGGGGCAGGGCGCTCCGTTTGCCTGTGGCAACAATGGTTTCAAAACTTGGGGATTCAGCTCCCTTTCTGCGCATGGTTGATTCCAGGGCCAGAGCAACATCAATTTCTGTTTGGCCGGGAGTAATCGTCTGGTAGATCTCCTGAAAAACCTGTTCATTGAGATGGACAGAAGATCGCAGTTTCTTGATCTCTTCTTCGTCCTTGATGAGCCGCATCTCTTCCACCAGTCCGGTCACAGGAAGGAGTGTAATGCCCAGCTTCTCGGCCATGGCCTGCATTTTTCCGGCCACGGAATGGAGAGTGTAATGGCTTTCAAAGGCAAGTCTTACAATGCCAAGATCCGGCAAAAGTTCTTTTAAGAGGGCAGACAACCCTTTGGGGTAGAGGATTACCTCCACAGGAGCCACTTCCTGTTCTGCCTGGGTTTGAAAACGGGAATCAGTAAGCAGGATTGGGGCCTTGCGCGCAGGGATTAGGAGTACGCCTGAGCTTTCACTAATGTCATGGTCTGCAGGGGTGTACCCGCTCAGGTATCGCCTGTTGTGGGGATCGGTGACAAGGAGGCCATCGATTTTTTTTTTGCGAAGCCTTGCCTGGATCTTTTTTATGCGTTGTGGAAAAGTCATCAGGAAAATTGCTGGATGAGAATCTCTTTACGCTGACCAAAGGCCTGGGTGTATTGATCGTTTAGGTTTGCCTGGGCCTGGGCCCATTCTTTCTGGTACTGGGGATGCATGGCCGGATTTATAGCCTGTGGATCGGTGACTTCTCCGGTCTGTTCCTGCAGTTGATGAGCCAGTTGGGCCCGAATGGCATCGTCAAGCTGCTGTTTGATCTGTTCCTTGTGCTGGGAGTACTGTTCCAGGAGCTGTTTCAGTTCTCCACAGACCGATCCCACTTCATCTGTCTGTCCGGCAAGTTCCATGAGGCCGCAAATGGCAGTAGCACTGCTTTCCATGAGGAGTTCATCCCGGGGGATAACAATGTTTCGGATCAATGCCTTTGCCATTCCCCGTCGCAGGGCCATCTGATCAGCAGCGGCCTCCTGTTGGAGAAGATCAGCCAGCCCCGATAGCTTTCCGGCAAGAAAATCGGCAACCAGGCGCATACCCCGCTCCTCTGTTTCCTGATCTGCCGGAATATCTTCTGCGCGTGCAGCCATTCTTGCAGCCCGCTCCATAACCATATCCAGTGTACTTCGTATCTCGGCCATAGTGTCCTGTTTAAGTTGTGAAAAAAGTAATAAGAAGATTTATATTTGTACCATAGCCAATAGTTATCTTCATTGAAAAATCACGTATTGCATGGAATGGAGAGCAAAGAGGAACTCTTTTCCCAGGTACTCATTAATCAAAAATCATTTTCATTAAAATATTCAAGAATTTTTAGTAATGCCAACAGGTTATGCTGGACATTGTCGCTCCTGATCCGGTTGTCGTAAACAGTTGTTCGTATCCCCCCTTTCACGCGATTCTTCATTTTATCGGAGACATAAAACATATCGACTTCGTCTGTAAATTGAAGTTGCATGACAGAGCGGATTCCCCGGAGGATAGCTTTTTTGTATCGTGATTGTCGCTCTAAATCATTTGTTTCTTTGGCAAGTTTGTAGGCATCAATCAACCCCTCTAGATATACTCCGGTTGCCGAAGCATGGGGCGGGCCATAGGGTTTGTCTGGATCATAGAACCTTCCTTTGAGGTCAGGATAGCGGAGGTCGGACCATTGCTGCATTTGTAATAGCCAATCATTCATTTCAAAAATAAATTGTTTCAATTCCTCGTTTTTCGTTTTTTTCCAGACAAGATAATATGCCTGGGTGTGCCATGGAATAAAAGCCGGATTTCTATTCTCCTGTTGCAGGTGCCAGTTTTTATAATAGGCGAAAGACTTCATGATGCGGGAGAGGAGTTCCTGGTCATTTTCCTTTTCATAGAGTACGGCCCAATAGAGCAGTGCTTCACCGGGATAAAAATTCTGATTGTCGTTTCTTCCCCACGGTTCATAAAAAGTTATAAATGAACCGTTTTGTTGCCAAAGGGTGTCAATGCTCTTGTGCAGAGCCCGTTCCTGCGAGGCCCATTTTTCCCGTTTTGGATGTTGGTTTATTGCCAGGGCGGCAAGGGCCAGAGATCCAAGCTTTGCTTTTCCATTCCATTTTATGATTCCAAGGTTACCTGTGTATTGAAAGAAGTGGGCTAAATTATAATCAATATTTTGCTCAACGACTCTCCAGAACTGCTCACTGTTCTTTTTTGCAGCAATTTTTTCCAAAGCGACTGTTGCCATCCATTGGCGTATCATGTTGTTGGCAGCAGATTCCTCTCCCCGGCTGGGCCAGTATTTATACGTCATTCTGCCATCTGCATCCAGATTGTTTATCAGCCACTCAGCGGCTAACTCGGCAGTGTTTTGTACATTTGTTTTGGTGACAGCTTCAATTGGGACAAAGGTATTGCCCCGTTCCATGAAAATCGTTTTTGGGTTTTGCCCCAGTTCCACAAGCAGTTGATAGGCTGCAAATGTTCTGAACGCTACTTCGTCTTCTAATTGCTTTTCAGTGAGGGAGTGATTCTTTTTGTACAATTCAATTATCCGTTTCGGCGAACGGTTGGTGGCAATCATGTTTGTTGGTGGATAGATTTCCACTGTATCATTGAATGAAATTTCAATTCCTTTCATACCCCGATGAATATTTCCAAGGAGTTTTTTTCTTTCTCTTTTGTCTGCATAACGGAGTTCTTGGAAGGAATGAAGAAAGCATATTTCAGCAGAAGTTATTGAATCTTGATTCTTTGGCGTTAATTGTTCTTTTGCCTTGATGGTTGCTTTTTTAAGTGCCTCAACGGTTGATCCGGATCTGCTCCAAGCATCTGCAATACGAAGGCCATTATTGCGAAGAACTATAGAGACGACTTGAGAGGTGTTTTCCAGATCTATTTCTGCATTGATTTTTTCATTATTTAAAATCTTATGGACAATGTTGCTGAGTCTTTCTGGGTCTTTGATCTGCGGATTTCCGACAAAACCGTTCACTGTCTGGATCGATTTTGTTTGAGTTTTTTTTGAAAGTAATTCTGTTTCATGCGATATTCCCGGAGAATTTTTCTTATTCAGGGAAAGAAAATAGATCACACCGAAAAGAAGAAGCAGTAGCAGCACGAGGAAACAGGATGAGGTTTTTTTATTCATATCAGGTCGTTGTCTGGAGTGATTTCGAGCAGTTGTTGTCTGTTGTTGTTGGATGATCGTCGGATTGTTAAAGCAAGTTCCTTTGTGTTGGGAAAAGCAACCGTTATCACTTTGTTTGTGTCATCATAGACATGATGGTCAGAAAAATGACCTATTCCTTGACAACAATTGTCTGTATACCATATACCACTATGTAGAGACAATTGTTCAGTTATCAATTGACACCACTTTAGGCTGAGGTTTCAGGAGAAAAAAGCAAAGTCGATTCCAGACATTTTATCAATATACCACTGTTTTGATTTCCATTCACGGGTAACGGTGAATGGAAGCAGCTGCCTGAATCCGATCCACCTCTATCAGCCCCCAGTCCGGGTCAAATGATACCATAGGAGCCTGACCGAAAATGCCCTTTTTCCCCAACTCTTCGTTGCTTGTGAAAAATAATGCTCGGAATATTATGTATATGCCTGTGCTTATTTTTCACAGATGCCTCGATTTGAGAAAAAATGTCTATTCTCGGACAAG
>JAIPEF010000149.1 GCA_021737265.1 Desulfocapsa sp.
CATCTACTTCGTTGTTGCAAATTTCACTATCATTACGACGTACTCTAGTACGCCGAAATAATAGCAAAATTCACACGCCTCGAATATGAAGCTTTTTACTTAACCATCTGCAATTTGAGGTTTTTACGAGATTGTCATCGTTGACTACAGCCGCTTTTCATCCAAGGATTTCTTCGGCAGTAGAGCAATACAGGTGGAATACAACTTCTGGTTGTGAAACAAAAAGGGCGTTAGTACAGACAGTTGGATAAAGAGAAGGGGGGGGTATGCAAGGTGCGGAGTTTATGGTTAAACGGGCTGAGTACCGGAAAGAGAAGGAAACCAAACTCTTTGAGCTGGTTATCCAGTGGGCTCAGGAAGACAACGATGCCATCGTGGTGGAAATTGTCCAGCGGGCCTTTGATGATGATAATGCGGAACACTGGCTGACCATTCATCCCACCAGTTCGTTTTCCGGTCTTACCGGTTACTACATGGATCTTGTTGCCAATGAAAAAGAGCTGAATGCCAATGAACAGCGTCTCCTTAAGAAGAGGCTGGATGGGTATAGCAAACGGCTTCTCTCGTAAGTTGCGGTCTTCTCAACCAGTTCATCTTACTGCTGGTTCCTTTTGGATTCTTTCAGTCTTTGTACCCTGTCCAGTATATTCACAGCATATTCACATTGACAACGCCTTATCTTTACAGATAGTATTGCTTCAGCTTGATTTTCAAATACTACACTCAGGTCCGTAGAAAATTGGGGACGAAAAACAATGGGTCTGCTGCAGCTGGCAGGAGTGCCCTGGAGTAAGAGTGTTTCAATTTGTTAATGTCGGCATTTGCCTATAATGGAGGAGTTATGAAAAGAAGTGATGTTAAAGATATCTCTTAGGGCTTATCCAATATATCTGTTGACCAAGAATATACACTCTTCACCCGCTTACAAAGGTGTTGCCCCGATGCCGGTTATTATGACATCCTGCTCATAAAGCCGGGCAATACGTTTTTGCATATTGATTGATGTACGGACCCACCTCTAGTCTTTTTTATTTTTGTCAGTAAACTGAAGCACCAGGTCCTGAAACTTTTCCGGTGACGAGAGACATGACTGTCCTTCGATGTGCTGACTCAAGAGAAAGCAAAAGTCGAGAAACTCGCTCATCAGATGGGTTTTTGTTTTATTCTTGTGCTGAATAATAGTCAGTTGGCGCTTCATATCCACACCTTTGAGAGGAATTTGATGCAGCCAGCCACGACTGATTGCCCGACATACGGCCAGATTTGAAAGGCAGCCGATACCGGCCTCGGCCTTAACCGCTTTTTTTATAGCCTCACTATGACCCAGTTCCATTACGACATTGAGGTCTGTGACGTGTTTTCCAAGTTTGCTTTTGAATATCTGGGCAGTTCCTGAGCCGGCCTCACGCATCACCCATTTATACTTTTTCAGATCCTTTGTCACATCACATACTCTTTCTGCTCCTCTCTCTCCTGTAGAACCACTGAAAAGGACCAGTTCGTCCTGAAACCAGTCTGTAACACTCACCTGTTCGTTGTTTACCTTACCTTCAACAAATCCAAGATCAACCACACGATCAATGATCAGTTTCTCTGCTTCCTTGGTGTTGCAAACCAGCATATTAAAATGAACATCGGGGTGCATACTCTTAAAGCTGGTTATCAGATAAGGCAAGACGTAATTGCCGATGGTGGAACTGGCGACCAGCCTCAGGACACCTGCGAATTGACCTTCTTTTTCATTCATTAAGCTGTCAAGATCTTCTAACTTGTCGAGAATGTCTCGACTGAGAGGAAGGAAATATCTTCCTCTATCGTTGAGCTCAAGACATCTGCCTGACCTGTCGAACAGGGCCCCTCCCAGTTGATTCTCCATCCCATTCAAGGCGAGACTGACTGCAGACTGGGTGATGAAGAGCTTTTGAGCGGCCTTTGTTACCTGACCACTCTCTACAACTGCATTGAAAATTTCCAACTGGCGTATTGTTACTGTCATGGCGCCCCCTTTTAGAATTAGCATTAATTAATTTAATGCTAATCATTTTTATTATAAATTTTACTGTTTGGAAAGGGTAAGCTAACTATGTCTGATGTCCCAATGTAACAAACCAGATGTGCAGAAGTTTCTTGCAAGGAGGATCTGCTGGTTTTTGGAGGGTTTTCGAACATACTTTTCAGGGGAACCCCACTTTCGATACTCGTAAATATAAAATATATTGTTTTTAATTATCACAATTCTTTAAAGCAGGCGCTTTCTTCGTAGGTGTTATCTTGGTTAGTTACGTTTGAAAAAGCAGCAGATTTTTTTCTGGGAATTCGTCATACAAATTGGTGAGCAGCTTAACTTGGAGGAGGGAATCATGTCCATATACTCTGAAATGCCATGTTGGGAAATTATGCAATGTAACAGGAAACAGAAGTGTCTCTATGCTGATGGTGAGAAAAAACCATGTTGGGAACAAGTTAAGAAAAATGATGCCTACTCATCTCATATCTGCGTTGACTGTCTGGTCTATATGGTAAAGCATGTCGAGTCCAGCCTCACAGATCTGGAGAAACGCTTTATCATGGAGCAGAGAAAAAATACTTTTGAAAGAAAATATGGGCAAAACCTGTTCTATTCATGCATAGGTCCTGTAGCCCGGATTAAGGATACTTTGAAAATCTTGTCCCCCCCTCCACTGTAGAGGGATATCCACATGAAATCAGTAACCAATGCATAAGGCTCCCTGGAAATCACTGCTGGATCATAGAATTACAACCTGGATGGACAAGTATTGTCAGGTTTTAATGAGGGTTTCCCTTGCCCTGATATTGTATTAAATGCCCTTGGTTGCTGGGAGGTGTTCATAGGTATCGGTATCCTCTACAAGCCTTTGCTTCGCTCTTTTTCTCTTACTTATTGAATTGCCAGGGACATTTCTTCCTCTGATACTCCTCCCGGATATCTGTTTCCATTCAATTCCTTTCGAACTCAGCCTCGAGGGTCAGTATGTTGTGAAAATCTATTTCTGATTGGGGTCGCCTTTGTTATTGGCTCCACGGTCTCTGATCGGTAAGCTTTTTTCGGTTGAATGGTTTGTGGGTAAATTGAACAAAAGAAGAGGTCTGAGGTGTTATCCGGGGCTAGGCTTCCACTCCGGATTGGATTTCTATTTTTTCCATCTTATGCATGTAATAGGCCGTGTCCTTCTTCAGGTCGAGATGGTCCATCTTGATATGCACCCCACTGCCCTTGAGGCTCTCAAATAACAGGGCCTCTGCATTCATCTCAAAATGTTTTCTGGAGATGATAACAAAATACTGGCCATAGGTCCTGAACAACAGGCTGTTCTGATATCTCTCCTGGAGTTCGAGTGCAAATTTCTGCATAAGGATATTTCCCTGCTCCCAACCATGAACCTGATTGTAATGCTGTAAGTCTCGTATATGCAGACTGTGCAGGCAGTGATAGTCATGCAGCTCTTTGTTATTACGAAGAATGATCTGCAGGTAATCTTCATTGTACAGTCCGGTTATTTTATCGCTGAAAAAGTAGGAAAAGCGCCGTTTTTCCATCTGGGTTTTTGGTAACTGAGTGATGGCCTTCGGTACCTGAACATCCTTGAGTACTTTCGCCGCAACCTTGACGACTTCCGGGTCAAACTGGATTCCACTCAGCTGTTTCAATTCCTTCAGAGCCTCCGCAATTTCCTTCCTCGGCTTATAGATACGGTTGGTGGTCATGGCATCAAAGGAATCTGCAACAACAATAATCCTGGAAAGGGGAGGGATGTCTTTGCCCCGCAATTGGTCCGGGTATCCAGTTCCGTCATACCGTTCATGATGATGACGTATTATTCCTGCCAGTTCCTTGTACATGGTGATATTAGAGAGCATCTCATAGCCGGCCGAAGCGTGGAGTTTGATGAGGTCGTAGTCCAGGGTGGAAAGCTTACCGGGCTTGAGCAGTACGGAGTCCGGGGTGGCAATTTTACCGATATCATGCAGGGTGGCAGCTTGCTGGAGGATGCCTATCTTTTCTTCACTGACACCCATTTCCCGGGCTAGCAGTTTGCAGTAGTGTGCCACGCGAAGGGTGTGACCGGCGGTGTAGGTATCCCGGTGGTCAATCATGTTGGCAAAAGAGAGGATGGTCTCTTCATAATTTTCGGCACGTTCCGTTTCAAGTCTTGCCACCATCTCCCGCTGCCTGAATGAGCTGACAGCAAAACCGATATCGCCGGCCAGTTCTTCAAGCATGGCCAGTTCTTCCTCTTCAAATCCTTCCGGTCGAAGAGTATAGACACTGAAAGCGCCAAGGGGTGGAGTGTACTTGTCAGCACGGAGCGGCAGGGCAGCAACTGCCCGGTAACCAGTAACAGCAGCCCGGTCAAGCCAGGGGGAAACCGTGAGAACAGTACTGCTCTTTTCCACAACTATGGTCTGGCTATTTATCATGCACTGGGCGGCGGGCGTAGATGAAAAAGGATCGCTTGTATCAAATGGGTCATAAGGGGGATCACTTGGAAAAAGGACGGAAGCATCGGAGGTAAAAACCGTGTCGACCTTGCCATTTTCCATGATGCCGATCCAGCTATAGCCGTAGTGGCCATGTTCGCACATTATTTTGCATGCCTCCTGGAGGAGGGTTTTCAGGTCTGCTGAGGAGAGAAGGAGACCGTTCACCTCAGCAATTGTCTCCATAATTTCCCGCAGGTAGAGTTCCTGATCAAGAAGAATATTGACCTTTTGGGTTCGTTCTTCAACCTTGGCCTCCAGGGTTTTGTTGAGTTCATCCACCTCCGCCTTTTTTTGTTTGAGATTCCGGTTCAGCTGGAGGATATACAGTGAGGTGGACACCACAAGAGTGAGAATAAAGAGGAGCAGGACAAGTTGAGGCCAATAGCGTCTGACCACATCGGAGAAGGTAAATTGACCAAAATCCGAATAGGGGCCTATTCGTAATTCCAGAAGGCAGTCGTGGACGGGCTGGTAGTTCAGCGGTACTGTCCAGCCTGCACTTTTACTGGCTTTGGCAGCAGGTTCATCTGCATTCATGGATAACAGGGCAGAGGCAACCCGGCGGGAAAGGTCGATGGAGGTGCTTTTGGTAGCAGCAAAGGGCCATTCCGGATAGAGGGCGGTACTGAATTTGAAGGGGAAATTTTCACTCTGTTGTTCGTTTAGAATCCGAAACTCTTGAAGATTGATAGTGCCGGCCTCAGCCATTCGTTCCAGAGTGTCGGTTCGGACCGTTCCCCCGTCGACTTCAGAATTGCGGACTGCATGAACGACGGCATCATGGGTGTTTCCGTAACGCAGGGATCCAAAAAAACGGGCCGGATCTAGACCCCGTCGCTGCAGTTCACGCCAACACACGATCCAGCCGCCAAAAGAATGCTGCTCCACAGCCATAAAGGACTTGCCCTGCAGATCTCTAATGCTTTGAATGTCACTCCTGTCTGCACGGGCAAATATTACGCCGCCAAAGATGGTGGTCTGCTGGCCGGGCAGGTCCTGGTTGATAAGAGTCGCTATCCGGTTTACTCCATACCGTTTTTCCAGTTCCACATAAAAAGCAGGGTTGGCGAGGACAAAATCAATCCGCTCTTCCTTGACCGCGGTATGGATCTCTGTAAAACCAAGGGGAATGATATTAAAATGATACCCGGGGAGTGTACTGGAGAGATAGTCAGCCGTTGCTGACCATTTTTTCAGGGTAAGTTCCGGGCCGCGCTTGGCCAGTACCCCGATTTTTATCTCCTGGACAGGCTGCGAAAACCCCGTACTTTGCAGACCGAGAATCAATAGGAGCAGCAGGAAGCATGTTTTTGTTTTTAACGGATTGTACAACCTCTTTTTCTCACTTGATCCATTTGTTACGATCGTTATAAGGCCACCTTGCAAAATTGCCTTTTCGTCTCGATTTGGAACGAAAATACAAATTTTTTAAGGTACCCTTAAGTCTTTGATTGTCTCTTCTTCTTTATAGTTTATAGAAGGAGGGTTCGGCTGGTCAAGGGATAAAAGTTGTGGCGGCTACAATTCTGGAAACTTATGCCTCCCACTATCATAAGGTGTAGGCGCAAATACCTGATCTGCAAATTTGGATTTAAGATGAGCTCTAACCTGAAACAGTAAGAAAGTTCAAGTTTGCTTGGACGCCATCAAAAAAAATCTTCAAGGACGAACTGCTCGCACAGAACCCTTTTTCCCCTCTACCCAGAGAAACTCAGATCCACCGCAAAGTGGATAGTCTTCCCAGAATCCAGCCGTACCTTTATCCTTGCTATTTACCCAATGAGCTCTCTTGAAGGTGATGGGACAATTTCCATTGTTGAGCAGGAGCAGCTCTGACAAAAAAAGAGTCTCTTCTTTGGTGGGCAGCCGCCAGTCATCAAATCCACCAAGTTGCAGCGAGTTCGCATATTCATTTGCCTCGTCCCAGGTGGAGAACTTCTGACTTTTCTGAATCTGCCACATCAACCTGGATGACCCCTGGTGACACACCCCATTGCCCATATCTTCCAGCAATAAACTTTCCCCGGGAGCGTTTCCATCGGCTGTTGTTTTGGTGCCAGCGCAGGAGGCGAGGAAAAGAACAGAACTCAGGCACAGCATGAGATGAAATAAACGGTGACAGGTTGTTTTAGGCCACATGGGGATCCCTCTTAAAAGTGTGTTCACTCAAAAATGAACCTTTCTGAATTTGTGTTTGTTTTGCCTGAGATTGATGCATATCAATGGATGTCATTAGGGGCAGAGTGATGCAGATCCAACTCGGCCGTCAGGAGCTATTTTACGAGTTTATCATGTTTGATGGTGTCGTAAAAACTCTTCATCTACTTCGTTGTTGCAAATTTCACTATCATTACGACGTACTCTAGTACGCCGAAATAATAGCAAAATTCACACGCCTCGAATATGAAGCTTTTTACTTAACCATCTGCAATT
>JAIPEF010000014.1 GCA_021737265.1 Desulfocapsa sp.
CAAGTAAATCTGCAAGGTATAATAAACTTGACTCCTCAGACAATGTACGTTTGATTTGATTTTGGGTTTTCATGCATCAAGTATGCACGATTCAGGCTTAAATGTCCAGCTTAAAATTATGGGTAACAGGCAGAACTAGCCATATAGATTCAGAAAATACAAGGATTAAACGTCGACTTTGTTTTTTTATATTTTAAAACGCATCGGATTGATGATCCCGACCCTGTTCGGTGTGATGTTACTCACCTTTGCCGTGACCCAGTTCGTGCCGGGCGGGCCTGTGGAACAGTTGCTCTCCGAGATGGAAGGTTTGAGCAAGGGCGGCGAGATTGCTGGGGGAAGCTCTCTGTACCAGGGTGATTCCGGTCTTGACGCCGATCGGGTGCAAAAGCTTAAGGAGCTCTATGGCTTTGATAAACCACCCTTAACGCGCTTTATAACCATGATGAAAAACTATCTGGTTTTTGATTTTGGTTCCTCCTATTATTATCACCAGTCGGTGGTGGAGCTGGTGATATCCCGGATGCCGGTCTCCATGTCCCTGGGGTTGTGGAGTTTTATTATTGTTTACGGGGTTTGTATCCCACTGGGGATAAGCAAGGCGGTTCGTGACGGTTCACGTTTTGACGTCCTCAGTTCCACCGCAATCCTTGTCGGATATGCCATTCCCGGTTTTGTGCTGGCCATTGTCCTGATTGTGCTCTTTGGAGGCGGTTCGTTCTGGAATATATTTCCGCTGCGGGGAATTGTCTCAGATGGCTGGTCTGATATGAGTATGATCAACAAGATCCTGGACTATCTCTGGCACATGGTTCTACCAATCACTTCCGGGGCAGTCGGCAGTCTTGCGGTGATGACCATGCTGACCAAGAACTCCTTTCTTGAAGAGATTCGGAAACAGTATGTGCTGACAGCTCGTGCCAAGGGACTCAGTGAACAGCAGGTCCTGTACAAGCACGTGTTTCGTAATGGGATTATCCCAATTATTACCGGGTTTCCAGGCTATTTCATAGCTGCCTTTTTCACAGGAAGCCTGTTGATCGAGACTATTTTTTCATTGGACGGAATGGGCCTGCTCGCTTATCAATCTGTTTTGAATCGCGATTATCCCGTTGTTCTTGGTACCCTCTATTTTTTCACCATTATTGGCCTGTTTGCCCGTCTCCTTTCCGACCTGAGTTATGTAATTGTTGATCCGAGGATTAGTTTTGACAGCGCAGAGTAATAAGCAACGACAGGAAAAGCCTGTCAGCCTTGGACGCAGGCGTTGGCGTCGTTTCTGCCGTAATCGAAGAGGGCTGTATAGCCTCCTGGTTTTTGCATTCTTTTTTTTTATGAGTCTGCTTGCCGAAGGGATATCCAACGATGTTCCACTGCTGGTTGTCTATGATGGAAAGCCCTATTTTCCTCTGTTGGTAGATTATCCGGAAACAACCTTTGGTGGAGACTTTGAGACGGTGACTGACTATCTCGATCCCTATATCCAGGAGCTGCTTAGCCAAAACGGCAACAAGGTCTATTTCCCGTTGAACAGGCACAGCTACCAATCCATCAATTTTGAGATTGACGGGCCGGTTCCTTCTCCTCCCACAAGGGAAAATTTCCTTGGAACCGATGACCGGGGCCGGGATGTTTTTGCCCGTTTACTGTATGGGTTTCGTCTCAGTGTTCTTTTTGGCTTTGCCCTGACTGCGGTCGGGACGCTTGTTGGCATCATCACCGGTGCTGTTCAGGGTTTTTTTGGTGGCCGGGTGGATCTCTTTTTCCAGCGTTTTATTGAGATATGGGGTGCCATGCCTGAGCTGTATCTGCTGATTATCTTTGCCTCCATATTCAAACCCAGTGTCCTCCTGCTTCTCGTGCTTTTGTCGCTGTTCAGCTGGATGGGGCTTTCTGATTATGTGCGGGCAGAGTTTTTGAAGGGAAGAAACATGGAATACGTGAAGGCAGCCAAGGCCCTTGGGGTCTCCAATGTCACCATCATGTATCGCCATCTTCTACCAAATGGTATGACACCGGTGATTACCTTTTTGCCCTTTCGGATGTCTGCTTCTATTTTGGCGCTCACCAGCCTCGATTTTCTTGGTCTTGGAGTACCTCCATCGACGCCAAGTCTTGGCGAACTACTGGCCCAGGGAAAAGCAAATATTGATGCCTGGTGGCTGTCGCTTTCTACTTTTCTGGTTTTGGTTGGAACGCTGGTTCTGTTAATTTTTATAGGGGAAGCTCTCCGGGAGACCTTTGATCCCAGGAAAAATTGAAGGAATAAAAGGAGATTGCCTTTTATCAGAATCATTCTCATCCTTGACTTTTACAGTATCAAAAATTATCATGCAACTTTGTGTCATTATTGCTTCTACTCAAACCAAAAAAAATTGGCGATTCCAGTCTAAAATTTGAAATCCACGGCAAATATTCATGCAAGCTAACCCCATAGCCAGATTAGGTAACACAGGCCTCTCTGTAATCTCTGATCTCGGACGAATGGGATTGTATCTTCTGCAAATGATTGAAGGCTGTTTCAGACCTCCTTTTCGGTTTGCCGAATTTATGCGCCAGTTAAATTTTATTGGTGTCGGATCTCTGGTTGTTATTTTTTTTACAGCTGCCTCCACCGGTATGGTTCTCGGGTTGCAGGGGTATTATTCTCTCCATAAATTTGGTGCTGAAGGGATGCTCGGGTCTGCCGTATCGCTCACCCTCATCATGGAACTTGGTCCGGTATTGACCGCCCTTATGGTGACCGGACGTGCCGGATCAGCCATGTGCGCCGAGCTTGGTATTATGAGAATTTCAGAACAGATTGATGCATTGGATTGCATGGCTGTAGATCCATTTCGTTATCTGATCTCTCCTAAACTTCTTGCCGCCTTAATTTCAATCCCCTTGCTTACGGCCTTTTTTGATGTAGTAGGTATTGCAGGTGGCTACATAGCCGGGGTTCAATTGATGGGTGTCAATCCTGGCAGTTATTTTGAAGGTATGCGCAACAGTGTTACCAATCATGACATCTGGCTTGGTACTGTAAAGTCCTTTGTTTTTGCTGTAATGGTTGTATGGATCTGTACTGGTCGCGGCTATTTCGTCCACCAGCTCCGGGGTGTAGGGTTTGGTGCCGGCAGCGTCTCGAAGGTGACAACCCAGGCTGTGGTTTTTTCCTCTATATCCGTGCTTATTTTTGATTACCTGCTTACTGCCGTCCTCCTATGAATAATAATAGTATAGAATTTATAAAAGTTGAGAAATCCTTTGTCCGTGATGACGGGAGCAGGCAGGTTATCCTGGATAAAGTGAATTTTTCAATCCCGGCCGGAAAAACTACAGTGATTGCCGGTGAGAGCGGCACAGGGAAAAGTGTGACCCTGAAGCTCATCCTTGGTCTTATGCGGGCTGACGGAGGGCAGATTTTAGTCGCAGGTAATGATATTACACAAATAAGAGGCCGCAAATTAAAAGAATATAGAATGCGGTTTGGGGTACTGTTTCAGGGAGCTGCCCTCTTTGATTCCATGACAGTTTATGAAAATGTTGCCCTGCCCCTGCGCGAGCGAACAAAAAAAACGGACTCAGAGATCAAGAATCAGGTCCTTGCCAGCCTTGAACAGCTGGAACTGCTGGGCCATGAGCATAAGTACCCGGCACAGCTCAGTGGCGGTATGAAGAAAAGGGCAGGACTGGCTAGAGCTTTGCAACTGGAACCTGAAATAATGCTATTTGATGAGCCTACCACGGGCCTTGATCCGGTTATGACCCATGAGATTTATCAGCTGTTTGCACAAACTCAGAAAGAGGTCGGGTTCACATCCATTATTGTCAGTCATGATATTCCTAAGGTGTTTAACCTTGCAGATCAGGTTATCGTTCTGAATAAAGGGAAGATGGATGTGTTTCCTTCTCCAGAAGCTATACAATGGTCGCAGAAACCCCATATCAAGGCGTTTGTCAAAACCACGATGGGTGAAATTTATCAGAGTCATTTGGTGGAATAATGAAAAACAGTATAGAGTTATTTGTTGGTCTTTTCATGATCGCGGGGTTCCTCGCCTTTGGTTACCTGGCCTTGCAACTGGGAGAGGTGTCTTTCTTCAGCAGCAGTAAAAATTATACCATTACCGCTCAATTTGATAATATTGCCGGGGTCAAAAAGGGGGCTTCTGTCCAGGTTGCCGGTGTGGTTGTCGGTCAGGCTGCAAAAATTTGGCTTGATGACGACGGTTATGCTAATGTCTTATTGGAGATAGATAAAAAACTGCAGGTATCCGTCGATTCCATGGCCTCTGTAAAATCCCAGGGATTGATTGGAGATAAGTTTATTATGATCAGCCTGGGTGGAGAAGATGAGTTTTTTAAAGAGGGTGATATTCTGGTCGATACCGAATCTGCGGTAGATATTGAATCTCTTATAAGTAAATTTGCTTTTGGCAGTGTCAAATAACATCTGCCGATATTAAACTGTCTTTATAACGTTGACGACTATGAAACATCACCTTTGGTATTTGCTTTTCTTGGTTTTACTGACCTGCGTTGGCTGTGCACAGCAGAAAGATATTGGTATCGTTCAAGATTTACCAGTGGAAGCAGTGGAAGAGCCGGGTGACGCTATGGATATGATGCTAGCCGATGATTTTTACGACGAGGACGACAATGCGTTATGCGAAGCCCATACATTCAACGATCCCCTTGAACCCATAAACCGGTTTTTTTTTGAGTTTAACGATAAGCTGTACTACTGGTTTTTAAAGCCTGTCAATAAAGCTTATACAGCAGTGTTACCCATTGAATTGCGTTTCAGTTTTGGAAACTTTGTCGTTAATCTTTCAGCTCCCATCCGTTTTTTGAATAATCTGCTCCAGGGAAAAGTGTATGATGCCGGGATAGTGCTATCCAGATTTTTGATTAATAGTACCCTTGGTGTCTATGGCTTCGGAGATCCTGCACTGGTTGACTTCGGACTGGAGCCCAAGCCTGAAGATTTTGGACAAACTCTGGCGGTTTGGGGGGTTGGAGAGGGGGTGTATCTCTGCCTTCCTGTGATTGGACCATCAAATGTTCGAGATTCCTTTGGTTTTGCAGCAGACGCCTATACCCACCCCATGGTTTATTTTGTTGATGACATCTGGGTGAGCGCTGGATATTACGCGGGGAGCAGAATTAACCTTCTCTCCCTCAACCCTGATTTGTATGAAGACTTAAAAGCCTATGCCTTGGATCCCTATGTTTCCATGCGTCAGGTGTACCTGGATTCCAGAAGGAACAGGGTAGATGATCTCAAGCTGAAGCAGAGATGTGATAATGACTTTAAATAAAGCTGGAGTTAAAAAAATGAGGATGACAGGAAAACACTTGTTTGTTGTTGGGCTCTTCTTTATTGTTTCATCGTATTTGTCGGTTGCTGTTGCCGTTCCCAGTCCCACTGAGTCATTAAAACCCCTATTGAATGAAATGATGACCATTATCACCGATCCCTCCCTGGCCGGTGAAGAACATAAAAAAGAACGACGTGCTAAAATTATGGCTGTCGCAAATCAGGGATTCAATTGGACAGAAATGTCCAAACGAGTCCTTGGAAAACCATGGCATGAAATCAACCAGAAACAGCGGGATAATTTCGAACAGCTTTTCACCAAACTCCTTGAAAATGCCTATGTTGGTAAACTTGAGGGGTACTCTAGTCAGGTAATCACATTTAATGACGAAAGGGTTAAAGAGGAAAAGGCTGTTGTCTCCACAACTATTGAAGATAACGGGGTTATTCTTCCTGTTCACTATATTATGATACAACAGAATACAACCTGGAAGGTGTATGATATTAATATCGAAGGAGTGAGTCTGGTTCAAAATTACCGGGAACAATTTAGGTCCATTCTCAGGAAAGATAACTTTGATGGATTAGTTAAGATGCTTGAAGAGAAAAACGCGACTTTTGACGGGGAGGGTAGTTAATGGTGGATCTGATTGCCGCCAGTCTCGATTTCCTTGATGATGGCGAGAGGAGGGTACTGTTTTCTTTATTCACTGAAAAACAGCTGAATGCGAGAGCAGTGTTGTTTGACTACAATGAGCCCGCTGAGAGTGTTTTTTTTTTAAAAGAGGGACGTCTTGCTGTTCATAAGTTTACAGGGTTCCAAGAGAAGATGCAGGTGATTGCACTGCTTGATCCGGGCGCTGTTGTTGGTGAGGCTGCCTTGTTGCAGACACATATCCGAAAGACCCGGGTGGCAGCCATTGAGAGCAGCAGTCTCTATTGTCTGGAAAGAGAAGACTTCTTTCGTTGGCAGAAAAAATCTCCGGCCATGGCATCCCGTCTTTTGGAATATCTGTTCTCCATCGTCACCCTGCGTCTGGAAAAGACTTCTGAACGTCTTGCCCGCATCTTGTAGAAAATCCTTACTGATAGTAGAGTTTACAACTGTTCGGGTTTTTACTTTTCCAATTACAATGTTCACTGTGTTGTTTTCACAAAGAATTAACTGTTTGAAATTTTTTTCTGGTCATTCTTACTCAAATTGAGTATTTTGATCAGTTTCGTTTATGCATCCGCTGTTGTTGGATGTTGAGGAGTTATGAAAATTTTACTGACTGACATTACCGGTGAGAATAAAAGCTTCAAGATTCAAGAACCAATAGATTTTTCTGAAGAAAGTTTTGAACTCACTGCTCCATTGCAGGCGAGACTTACCGTCAGGCAGCAGGATGATGATATTTATAGCCTCGCTGGAAACCTTCAGGCCAGGATTGCTACAGGCTGTGACCGGTGTGGAAAAGGAGTTGAACTTGAGATTGAGCAGGACTTCTCCTATGAATTACGATTGGAAGACGAGCCGCTATTGCCGGCTGAGTATGACAGCAGTAAAGAGGACTGTGATGTAGTATATTTGGATCAGCCTTTCATTGAAAGTAGAGCAATTCTTTCAGAACAGCTTTTGCTGGCAATGCCTTTACATCGTCTTTGCTATGACGCCTGTAGAGGATTATGTAATGACTGTGGTGTGGATTTGAATATAAAAAAGTGTCAGTGCAGGGAGAAAAATACAGACTCTCCCTTTGCTGTCTTGAAGAAATTAACCCAGGCTAAAGAAAAATAAGCCTAAACTCAGTTTAGTACCCCTTTTATAGGTACTTTGTCTGGTGCTCCCCTTGAGGAGTCTAAATGCTTTAGAAAGTTTTTCTAAGGCACAAAAAAAACGACTATTCAGACTGCCAGTGGCAGTGTATTGATTGGAGGATATTATGGCTCTGCCAAAAAGAAGACATTCCCGCTCCCGTACCCGTAAAAGAAGATCCCACGATGCTTTGAATGCACCTGGAATCTCTACCTGCTCAGAATGCAGTGAACCCAAAATGCCCCATCGCATCTGTCCCAGTTGCGGTATGTATAAGGGGCGTTCCGTTTATAGTCTGGACGCTGAAATAGAGTAGGAAAGCTACCGTGCGAATTGCCTTGGACGCCATGGGAGGAGACCATGGACCTGATGAGAAGATAGCCGGGGCAATACAGGCTTTAGAAGAAACGGATCTGCTGCTGACTCTGGTTGGTGATGAACAGGCTATCCGCTCTTGTCTTGACAGGATGGCTCCTGCTGAAAATGTGTCCGCCAGGATACAGATCGTTCATTCTTCAGAAGTCGTTGAAATGAGGGAATCACCTGTTGACGCGATTCGGAAGAAAAAAAACTCGTCGGTCATGCTTGCCTTTGATCTTGTTAAGAAAGGTCAAGCTGATGCGGCAGTCAGTGCCGGAAATTCCGGGGCTACTATGGCTGCCGCTGTCCGTAAACTTGGACGTCTGCCAAACGTTTCGCGTCCCGGTATTGCCAGCGTATTTCCCACCTTAAAAAACCCTGTCGTGATGATGGATGTTGGTGCCAATGTTGACTGTCGGCCACAACATCTTTTTCAATTTGCCCTCATGGCCTCCTCTTTTGCCCGTGTCTTTGATATTGAGTCTCCCCGTGTTGGTCTTCTTAGTATTGGTGAAGAAAGCGGAAAGGGAAATCAGCTTGTTAAAGAAGCATATGCCATGCTTGATTCCAGTTCACTCAATTTCATAGGGAATGTAGAAGGGAGAGATATCTTTCAGGGTGACGTGGATGTTATTGTCTGTGATGGGTTTGTCGGAAATATCTGTCTGAAAGTGAGCGAAGGACTGGTTGAGGCTGTAATCCAGATGATTCGTCAAGGAGTTATGGGTTCTTTCGCTGCAAAGATTGGATATCTGCTTGCCCGGCCAGTATTCAGACGGTTAAAGAAACGGGTCGACTATGCCGAATATGGTGGTGCACCGCTTTTAGGGATAAACGGGACAGGGATAATCTGTCATGGTAAGTCCAGTTCGATGGCCATTAAGAATGCAATTATTGAAGCACAGAAAATTGTAGATAACAAAGTCAACGACAGGATAGCAGCAAGTATTGCTGAGAATTTAGAAGTTCCCATGGAGAAAAAGTAATGGGGGCTGTTATCCTTGGGACCGGGTCCTGTATTCCTGAGAGAGTGCTCTCAAACCATGATCTGGAAAAGATGGTTGAGACCAGTGATGAGTGGATTCTCAGCAGGACTGGAATATCCACCCGTCATATTAGTGGTAAAGGTGAGCAAACCTATCAATTGGCCACTAATGCTGCCAGGCGAGCCATGGAAATGGCTGCAGTGTCGGCAGATGAAATTGATCTTATCGTTGTTGCCACCATTAGCTCCCACATGCTTATGCCGTCCTGTGCCTGTTTTGTCCAAAATGAACTGGCAGCCAAAAAAGCCTTTGCCTATGACGTGAATGCTGCCTGTTCAGGCTTTCTTTTCGGTTTAGACAATGTTGATAAGTATCTGCGTGCTGAGCCGGGAAAGAAAGTTTTACTAATCGGGGCAGAGACCCTCTCCAGTCGGACGAATTATCAGGATCGCAATACCTGTATTCTGTTTGGTGACGGTGCAGGGGCAGTGGTCATGGAATACCGGAATGAAGATCGCGGGGTCGTCGCATCCAATCTTTTTTCTGACGGAGCTCTCTGGAATCTTCTTTATATGCATACTGCTCCATCCTGTAATCCTGATATTGAGCAGCCCGACAATCCGGGAGCTCATATCCTGATGGAGGGCAGGGAAGTTTTCAAATATGCAGTAAAGGCCATGGAAGGTGCAATACGCGACTTACTGGAAAGAGAACAGGTTGATCTTGGGGAAGTTTCTCTGATGATTCCTCATCAGGCGAACATCCGTATCCTCAACAAACTGGTGTCCCGTTTGGGGATCAATAAAGAAAAAGTATTCGTAAACGTTCAGAAATATGGTAATACGTCTGCTGCTTCCATCCCCATTGTACTTGATGAGGCGAACCGGGAAGGAAGACTGAAACCCAATGATTTGCTCTTAGTTTGTTCTTTTGGTGGCGGCTTCACCTGGGGAGCAACTTTGGTTAAATGGTGATAAACAGGAGAGACGATGGATTATTTTCTTTCAGAAGAACAGGGTATGATCGTAGATATTGCTCGTCAGATTACAGATGAGCAAATTATTCCACACCGTGCAGAATTGGATGAAAAGGATGAGTTTCCACGTCAGATCCTTGAAAATATGGGAAAGGCTGATCTTTTTGGAGTGCCGATTCCGGAGGAGTATGGCGGTTTTGGTGGTGGATGTTTTGAGATTGTCCTTGCCCTTGAACAGCTAGGTCGCGGTTGTATCGGTGTCGCTACTGCCTTTGCCGCCAGTGCATTAGGAATTTATCCAATACTGATCTCCGGATCTGAAGAAATGAAGCAGAAGTATCTGCCCTCTGTTGCCGCCGGAAAAAAGTTTGCTGCATTTGGGCTCACTGAAGCTAACGCCGGATCTGATGCCTCAGGTATCCAGACTACAGCAGTGCTTGATGGTGATGAGTGGGTATTAAATGGAACCAAGCAGTGGATTACCAATGGTGGGGAGGCCCAGATTTATACAGTGGTTGCCATAACCGACAGGTCAAAAGGTGCCCGCGGTGCTTCCATGTTTGTTGTGGAAGAAAGTGACCCCGGTTTTTCATGCGGCCCAAAAGAAAAGAAGATGGGAATCCGCGCCTCTTCAACCACAGAATTGATCTTTAAGGATTGTAGAATTCCCCAGGATAGACTCATTGGAAGGAAGGGTACAGGGTTTATTACAGTGATGAAAACCCTTGATTCATCTCGTCCCGGTATCGCTGCACTTGGTCTGGGAATTGGACAGGCCTGTATTGATGAGGCCGCCAGTTATGCCAAACAGAGGGTCCAGTTTGGTAAGCCCATTATCTCATTTCAGGCTATACAACATATCCTTGCAGATATGGCCATACAGCTCGAAGCCTCCCGTGCCCTTGTCTACTCTGCTGCAAAACATATTGATGCCCATCCTAAAGATATGTCTAAGGTCTCTTCCATGTGCAAAGTCATGGCTACTGACATGGCAATGAAGGTGAGTACCGATGCGGTTCAGGTTATGGGCGGATATGGATACATGCGTGAATATCCTGTGGAGAAAATGATGCGTGATGCCAAGATCCTTCAGATTTATGAAGGCACCAACCAGGTACAACGTAATGTGATTGGGCAGGAACTCAATAAAGAATATTCTCGTAAATAAACCACCACTCAAGATTCCAATGAAGATTATCGTCTGTATAAAACAGGTGCCCGATGCCAAGGATGTTCGTCTTGACCCTGTGACCAACACGATGGCCCGGGAGGGAGTTCAGTCTATTATGAACCCCTATGACCAGCATGCTGTTGAAGAGGCGGTCCGGCTGAAAGAACAGCTTGGCGGTGAGGTGACAGTACTGAGCATGGGCCCGCCACAGGCAGAGGAAGTACTCAGGGAAGCAATTTCCTGCGGGGCTGATCATGGAGTACTTGTCTCCGATCGCGCCTTTGCCGGGGCAGATACCTGGGCAACATCTTATACCCTTGCCAAGGCTGTAAAAAAGATTGGTGATTTTGATCTGATCCTTTGTGGTAAACAGGCCATTGATGGAGACACCGCTCAGGTTGGCCCTGGACTAGCCATTCAACTCGGTATCCCTTTCGTAACCTGTATCCAGAAGGTGCGCGAAGCGAGTGCCAAAGAGCTCGTGATGGAACGAATGATGGATGATGGTTATGACGTCCTTGCTGTCGAATATCCTGCATTGATCACGGTGGTAAAGGATTTGAATGAACCTCGCGTCCCGTCCCTGAAAGGAAAAATGAAGGCCAAAAAGGCAGAAATCCAGGTGTTCTCGGCAGAAGGTGTCGGTGCCGATCCTGCAAAAATCGGTCTTGCAGGTTCACCAACCCAGGTGGTTGACGTCTTTCCTCCTCCACCACGTGGAGAGAGAGCCATTTTAACAGGTTCCATAGATGAACAGATTGAGCAGCTGGTAGTAAAACTTGCTGTTTACCTATAAGGCAGACTGGAGAGAACAGCGATGCTGATAGTAGATAAAGAACTGTGTATCGGTTGTGGAATCTGTGAGGATAACTGTGCCTTTGGTGCCATTGATGTTGTGGATGGTTGTGCAGTGGTTGGTGATACCTGTACCCTGTGTGGTGCCTGTGTTGACAGTTGTGAAGTCGATGCCTTGAAAATTGAGGGTGGAGAAAAAAGTGTTCAGGTCGATCTTGCCGCTTGGAGTGGTGTCTGGGTCTACTGTGAATTTCGGGGTGGGGTGCTTGCTCCTGTTTCCCTTGAACTCCTTGGGGTGGGAAGAAAACTTGCCGATGCCCGTGGGGTAAAACTCTCTGCTGTGCTGATTGGTGCCGATACTGGTGCTACCGCTGAAAAACTCATTGCCTACGGAGCAGATATTGTTTATCGGGCCGACGATCAGGCTTTTACCTATTTTACTGACGAGACCTATGGCGCAGTACTGACTGATTTGATCAGTCAGCATAAACCTGAGGTCGTCCTTGCCGGTGCCACAGCCATCGGTCGTTCTTTTATTCCCGGTGTCGCAAATGCATTGGGAGCAGGACTTACCGCAGACTGTACCCAGCTCGATATTCGAGAGGAAGACGGAGCCCTGCTCCAAACCAGACCAGCCTTTGGTGGTAATATTATGGCCACCATTGTCTGTCCAAGCTCCAGGCCTCAGATGTCCACAGTGCGCCCCAAGGTCATGAAAGAACTTGAGGAAGATACCAGTCGCTCAGGTGCGATTGTTGAGGTGAATCTTGAACCGGCCATGCTGGAATCAAAGGTTCGTGTTTTGGAGTCGGTGATATCAGAACATGATGATGTTAATATCCAGGAATCTGATATTCTCGTTGGCGGTGGACGTGGTCTTGACAGCGAAAAAGGCTTTGAGCTTATTCGTGAACTTGCAATGCACTTGAATGGCGCCGTCTCAGCGAGTCGTGCAGTTGTTGATTCCGGTTGGATAGGTTATCCGCATCAGGTAGGGCAGACAGGTAAAACTGTTGCCCCAAAACTCTATATTGCTTGTGGCATTTCCGGAGCCATTCAACATGTTGCCGGGATGCAATCTTCTGAGACCATTGTTGCCATTAACAGGGATGAAAATGCCCCTATTTTCGATGTGGCGGATTTTGGTATTGTCGGAGACCTGTTTGAGATTCTTCCCAAGCTTATCAGTAAAATTGAAGGACATCGAAAGTCATGAGTTTGAAAGGAAAAAATGCATTGGTAACCGGTGGAAGTAGAGGTATTGGTCGTGCAATTTCACTTCGTTTGGCTTCCATGGGTGCTCATGTATTTGTTAATTATGTCAGTAACCCATACGCTGCCGAGGAAACGCAGAAGATGATAACAGATGCAGGGGGTACTGCAGACATTGTCGCCTTTAATGTGGCCGATGCCGAAGATGCACAGGAAACCATTAAACAGTTGATTAAAGACGCTGGATCCCTTGATATTCTTGTTAATAATGCCGGTATCACCCGTGACGGTTTGATGGCAAGGATGAAAGAGGAGGATTGGGATGCAGTACTTGATACCAATCTGAAAGGTGCTTTTTTCTGCGCCAAGGCAGCTACTCGAGCCATGATGAAAAAGAGATGGGGTCGCATTGTGAACATCTCATCAGTGATAGGGTTCGCAGGTAATGCAGGCCAGATTAATTATGCTTCAGCAAAGGCCGGTATGCAGGGATTGACAAAATCCATGGCAAGAGAGTTTGCCACTCGCAATATTACCGTAAATGCCGTGGCACCCGGCTATATTGTTACCGATATGACCAATGATCTTCCCGAAGAAATTAAGGAAAAAATCAAGGCGGAGATTCCCTTGGCAAGTCTTGGGCGCGTAGAAGATGTCGCCGGTGCAGTAGCCTATCTGGTTGGAGATGATGGAGAGTATATTACAGGTCAAACCATTCATGTGAATGGTGGAATGTATATGTGATTTACAGTTTGTCTGGAGTTTGTTACTAATAGTTTTGTGATTGAGCTGTCGGCAAGGCCGGCCGTTGATAAAAGATAGATTATAAAATAGAGGAGATACAAAATGGCAATTGAACAGCAGATGGTTGATATTATTGTTGAACAGTTAAGTGTTGATAAAGATAAAGTTATACCGGGTGCGTCCTTTGTTGATGATCTTGGTGCAGATTCACTCGATCTCGTTGAGCTCATCATGGCTATGGAAGAGGAATTTGATGTGGAAATCCCCGATGAAGAAGCAGAGAAAATTTCCACTGTCCAAAATGCCATCGATTTTGTTAACAACTTGAAATAATTGTTTGCTTGGGGCTGATATAGTCCTGGATACTCAAGAGGATTTCAATGGCTAATCGCAGAGTCGTGGTTACCGGTATTGGTCTGGTAACCCCCCTGGGAACAGGAACTGAAAAAACCTGGAATAACATTGTAAACGGGAAAAGCGGTGTAGCCGCGATCACCCGTTTCGATGCGTCCTCCATGGCTAGTCAGATAGCTGCGGAAGTAAAGGATTATAATCCGGAAGATCATTTTGACAAAAAGAGTGCCAGACATCTGGACCTTTTTGTTCAATATGGAATTGTCGCAGCTCGAATGGCAGTTGCAGACAGTGGGCTCACCATCACCGAAGAGAACTGTGAACGGGTCGCAGTAATTACCGGTTGTGGTATTGGTGGATTACCGACCATTGAAAAAAACCACTCTATCTACCTGGACCGTGGTGCCAAGAAGATATCACCATTTTTTATCCCCATGGCAATCCCTAATATGCCTTCCGGACACATTTCTATGCAGATAGGAGCCAAAGGTCCAAACCTTGCATTTTCCACCGCCTGTGCCGCCGGAACCCATGCAGTTGGTGAAGCCTATAAATCCATTGTCTATGGAAGCTGTGACGTGGCCGTGACAGGGGGAACGGAATCTGTTGTCTGTCCCCTTGGTGTTGGCGGTTTCAGTGCCATGAAGGCATTATCAACCAGAAACGATGATCCTGAAAAAGCATCCCGACCATTTGATAGTGGCAGGGATGGGTTTATCATTGGCGAAGGCTCAGGGATGTTAGTCATAGAGGAGCTGGAGCATGCACTGAGCCGCGGAGCAAAGATCTATGCTGAGGTCGTAGGTTCCGGTGCGTCTAGTGATGCTTACCATATTGCTGCGCCCCCTGAAGATGGTGAGGGGGCCGCACGCTGTATGAAAATTGCACTCAATGACGCCGGGCTAAAACCGACGGATATTGATTATATCAATGCCCATGGAACATCAACACCGCTAAATGATCGTTGTGAAACCGCTGCTATTAAAGCAGTTTTTGGTGACCATGCAAAAAAACTTGCAATCAGTTCAACGAAATCGATGACAGGTCACGCACTTGGAGCAGCCGGCGGACTTGAGGCGGCGTTCACTGCCCTTAGCATCAAGGACCAGATTGCACCACCCACCATCAACCTTAATGATCCCAGCCCAGAGTGTGATCTCGATTATGTTCCCAATAAAGCTAGAAAGATGGAGATTAAAGCCGCTATCTCCAATTCTTTTGGGTTTGGCGGGACAAATGGTGTAGTGGTCATGAAGCGTTTTGATGATTGACAGATAAAGGAAGGGGAAGGATGTGAAGATAGCGATTGGCTCAGATCATGGTGGTTTTGCATTAAAAGAAGTTATTCTTACTTTGTTACAGGAACTTGATCATGATGTCGAAGATGTTGGCTGTTTTGGCCATGATTCTGTTGACTATCCGGGATTTGCTGATCTTGTCTGTGAAAAAATTTCTCAAGGTGCTGCCGATAAAGGGATCTTAATCTGCGGCACCGGGATTGGCATGTCCATGGCTGCGAATAAACATAAAGGTATCAGGGCAGCACTTTGCTGTGATCAATATACTGCCCGTATGAGTCGTGAGCATAATGACGCCAATGTCCTCTGTATTGGAGAGCGAGTTACAGGTCCTGGGGTTGCTGAAGAGATAGTTCGAACATGGCTCAGTACACCATTTGTCGGAGGTAGGCATCAGCGCCGTATTGAGTTGTTTAGTTAATGCCATAGACGTCTAGAATATGTTTGAAACCGGCATCCTGCTATGGACGTGCCGGTTTTTTTAATCTGTCTCTCTGTGTGAGCTCACAGGGGGAGATGTTACCAGGAAAATTAAGAGGGAACCATCATGTCATCCTTAGAAAATACAGATCCGGATATCCATAGGTTAATCAATAAAGAGTATGATCGGCAGAACAGTCAGCTTGAATTGATTGCCTCTGAAAATATTGTTTCAGCTGCTGTTCTTGAGGCTCAAGGCTCAATCTTTACCAATAAGTACGCTGAAGGATATCCCGGGAAAAGGTATTACGGCGGATGTGATTATGCCGATGAGGTGGAGACCCTTGCAATCGACAGGGCCAAAGAGATTTTTGGGGCTGAATATGCAAATGTCCAGCCCCATTCCGGATCCCAGGCTAATATGGCGGTTTATTTTGCAACCCTTAAACCGGGTGAAAAGGTTTTGGGGATGGATTTGGCCCATGGCGGTCATCTGACCCACGGCAGCAGTGTGAATTTTTCAGGACAGCTGTTTAACTTCATCTCTTATGGAGTGGACCGAAAGACAGAACAGATCAACATGGAAGAAGTAGAGCGGATTGCCTTTGAAAATCACCCTAAAATGATTGTGGCCGGTGCAAGCGCCTACTCCAGATTTATTGATTTTGAGGGCTTTAGAAGGATTGCGGATCAGATCGGTGCTCTGTTTATGGTTGATATGGCACACATAGCTGGCCTTATTGCCGGAGGTGTACACCCCTCTCCTGTTCCTTATGCGGATTTTGTCACTTCCACAACTCATAAAACCATGCGCGGTCCTAGGGGCGGATTGATTCTGGCTAAAAGTAAATGGGGGAAAAGCCTTGATTCTAAAATTTTCCCAGGTATCCAGGGTGGCCCCTTGGTGCATGTGATTGCTGCCAAGGCCGTTGGTTTTAAAGAGGCTTTGTCCGATTCTTTTCAAAGTTATCAGAAACAGGTTGTCGAAAATGCGGCTGCCCTTGGCCATAATCTGGTCGAAAAAGGTTTCAGGCTAGTTTCAGGGGGAACTGATAATCACCTCATTCTTCTTGATCTCACCAGCAAAAACATTACCGGTAAAGAGGCAGAAAAACTGCTGGAAAAGGCAGGTCTTACTACCAATAAGAATGCCATTCCTTTTGATAAAGAAGCAAGATTTGTGACTTCCGGAATCCGATTAGGTACACCAGCAGTGACCACAAGAGGGCTTAAAGTGAATGAAATGGGTCTTGTTGCCGGCTGGATAGAACGTGTAATAACTGAACGTGATGAAAAGGCAATTTCTGTAGTTCGCCAGGAAGTTCGTTCCTTATGTGATCGTTTTCCATTATCAGCCATTATCTGATCAAAAGGTGATGACCATTTTTTTTATGTTAGAGGTTGAAGAAGTATGCCTGGATTAACTTGAGGAAGTTTATATGAAATGTCCATATTGTGGTCATCTTGATAATAAGGTCATTGATTCACGCCTGAATAAGGAAAGCACCATTACCAGGAGGAGACGCTCCTGTCTTTCCTGTGAACAGCGTTTCACTACCTACGAGCGCTTGGAAGTTACCATGCCCATGCTGGTAAAAAAGGATGGTCGGCGTGAGGTATGGAACAGACAAAAAATGGTGGTCGGACTTGAAAAGGCCTGTGAAAAGCGTCCAGTCAGTGTTGATGATGTTGATGCCTTTGTCGATGAAATAGAGAGCAGGTTGCAGGATTATCCCGCAAAAGAGGTTCCTTCCGAGGTTATCGGCGAATGGGTTATGGAGGAATTACCAAAGCTGGACGAGGTTGCCTATGTCCGTTTTGCTTCCGTGTATCGCCAATTCAAGGATGTTAACGAGTTCATGGATGAATTAAAAGGCTTACTTGATTCCAGGGGAGATAAGGCGGTCGATGAATTCTGAGTTAGCCTGGTCTCAGGACGATATCCGTTTTATGCGCCTGGCTCTTCAGGAAGCAAAAAAGGGTGTTGGCAGAACTTCCCCTAATCCTAGTGTTGGTGCTGTCATAGTACGGAATGGTGCCATGATAAGCCGCGGGTATCATAAAAAAGCCGGCACTCCCCATGCTGAAGTACATGCCTTACGTGAAGCCGGTGCCATGGCAATCGGTGCGACCCTATATGTAACCCTTGAACCCTGTAATCACACAGGACGAACCCCACCTTGTAGTCATGCAGTAGCTGCCGCTGGTATTAAGCGTGTGGTAGTGGGCATGGAAGATCCCAACCCCCTGGTAAGCGGCAGTGGAAATTCCTATCTGCGAAAACGTGGAATCGAGGTCATCAGTGGAATTCTTGAAAATGAATGTAGAGAGTTGAACCTTCCATTTATAAAACATATCAATACCGGGAGGCCTTTTGTTGTTATGAAGGCCGGTATGAGCCTTGATGGTAAACTCAGTTACAGGGATGGACAGCCGGGAAAGATGACAGGCAAGAGGAGTTTGCGTAAGCTTCATGGCTTACGTGATCGTTATGATTCCATTCTGGTGGGCAGAGGAACTGTCGTTGCCGATAACCCTTCATTAACGACTAGACTTGTCAAACGAGGAAGAGATCCGCTAAGGGTGATCCTTGACAGTACGCTGCAACTCTCTCTCGAATCAAAAATCCTCCATCTGGATTCCTGTGCTTCGACTCTTATTTTTTGCAGCAAACACGCTGAGCAGAAAAAAAGGAGAGTGCTGGCAAAAATGGAGGGTGTTCTTATTCAAACAGTTGATGAGGATAAAGATGGTGGCCTGGATCTTGATGCTGTGCTGGTTAGTCTTGGCCGGATGGGGATATGTTCCCTCCTGGTGGAAGGCGGGGCAGCAGTTCACAGTAGTTTCCTGAGAAAAGGTCTGGTGGATCGTGTGATGCTGTTTATTGCGCCTTTGTTTGCAGGTTCTGCCGGGACACCGTTGCTGAGTGAATTTTCTGTGGAAGATCGTGACCAGGCGCCACTGTTGGGAAATGTCAGTTATACGCGTTGTGGCGAAGATTTGCTTGTTCAGGGTGATCTGTCTAACCCGAGTTTCTCATGAACATTTTGTCAATTAATGGCCAATGTTCTGGTTTCATGATGAAAAGCAACATATCCTCTGCACCATATTGTTTTTCAAAATGTTCACCAAAGGCGAGTCGATGCGGCCGCATCTGCTTCGTCTCAGAGCCTACTATAGCTTGTTGACTCGTTTCTCGCATATGTAGCCACCTCAACTCGTGAGAAATGCGGCCGAAGTCATTTGTCCACTAGCAAAAACTTCAAAAAACGTCTCTAGTTGTAACTATCCGGTGAGGCTTTTAATCTCTGCCAGTCGCTTCTCCACCTCAGTCAGTGTTTCAAAACGTAAGGTTACAGCTACTTCGTCCCTCTCAAATGCCTGACTATGGTTGATCGTGCAGGAAGGCGGCAGTTTCATTCCATTCACACATTTCTTGAAATGCTCTTCTGCAGAATTGCTTTGTGGAAATAATTTCTTTTGTAAAATAGATAAAAGGGTTGCTGCTTTTTGCGGCCGGTTCATTTCAGTATGACTCAGGATAGCCACAAAGTCATGTTCCAGTAAAAGGCTGGCGATGGTTTTTTCCTGTTGGAGGGCAAGATCCCGGCTGAGAGTAAGCAGTCTTTTTTGTTTTCCCCCCCCAAGTTCCAGTTCTTGAAAGAGGCTGTGTAGTGCCAGCCTGTCTGTGGCGTTAAGTTGAAGTAAATCTAACGCCAGCTTTTCATTTATTTTTCCAGCATGAACATCATACTGAAGTTCAGGTTCCAGGTCCAGTAAGAGAAGACTTTTTGCAATAAGATGGTCTTGAACCTTATCACCAAGGATTGAGGGGAAGTTCTCGATTGTTGAGTCAATTCCAATGTGTTTAAGACAGTAGCTGAAAAAATAGGCTCTTTCCATGGGACTAAGAGTACCACTCAGTTGCTGATCTTCCAATACATAGCGGAGGACTTGGCGAGAGCTGGAGTGTTCATTCAGTACCAGAGCAACTGTGAAGTTTTCAGAAAAATTCAAACGTTCTAAGGCTCGAAGCCGATAGCGACCACAGATTAACTGGTACCTGTCGGGTGTAAGTCGTTTCAAAATTGGTGGGTGCAGAAGACCAAGAGTGTGAATGGATGAACAGAGCGTGCTTGGAGGTTCGGGAGATAAGAAGGGGTGAAGATTCATCTCTTCTGAGTGTTCTATGCTTTGGATCGCTACTTTTTCAAATATAGAAAAACGGTTCATAATGACTTATGAGAGAAAAATAGAAAAAATAATGTGAACCCTAACGATAAAAAATAAAAAAAACCTGCATAGATGCTCTTGATGAAAGTCTATGCAGGTTTAAACAAAATATTGTGGAGCTATTGTTGTTGTCTGTAATCAGTCACCATTAATTTTATCACGAAGAATTCCAGATGGCTTAAAGGTCACAACGCGTCTGGCATCGAGAGTGAGCTCATCACCAGTTTGGGGGTTTCGACCCCTGCGGGATTTTTTATCCTTTACGTTAAATTTTCCAAAACCACTCAGCAGAAGATCAGTACCGCCGATAAGAGATGTTTTGGAAATACGCAAAAAGGCTTCAACGGAATCAGTGGCCTGAGCTTTCGTTAAGGAGCCGTGAGATTTGTATACCTGCTGCACCAGGTCAGCTTTTGTGAGAGTCATGGGTGATCCTCCTCTGAAATAGTAGATTGTTTAGTGACACTCTGTAGTTAATGATATATGGCAGGAGAATAAAGTCAATGGTAATATTTTCCTTTTATGAACTAAACTGCAGCTGCCATGCTAAAGATCGGCAGATACATGGCAATAACCAGACCACCAATCATGCCTCCAAGAAAAACCATCATGAAGGGTTCAATCATGGCTGTTATATTCTCAACAGCCTGGTCAACTTCACCATCATAAAAGTCGGCTATCTTGGAGAGCATGGTGTCAAGGGCACCGACTGATTCACCAACATTGATCATCTGCACCACCATATTGGGAAACACGCCGCTTTCCTCGAGTGGCTCTGCTATGGGGCGACCTTCGGCAATACTGTCTGCGACATTAAAAACAGCAGCTTCTATGACTTTGTTGCCAGAGGTTCTAGCAACAACCTGTAAGGCATCAAGGATAGGAACACCACTTTGGAGCATGGTGCTGAGAGTCCTGGAAAATTTTGAAACCGCAACTTTCCTGATTAGAGTGCCGATAACAGGCATTTTGAGAAACAGAGTATCCATTACTATACGCCCTTTCTCAGAGTTGTAAAATTTTTTATAAGCATAAACAACTGCAAATATCGCCATACCTATCCAGAGGAAGTTGGCTTTGAATTGGTTGGACATATTCACAACAATCTGGGTGGGGATTGGCAGTGCAGAGCCAAAAGTTGCAAACATCTCTTCAAAAACAGGGATGACAAACACCAGGATGACAACAAGGATCAGCCCGGCGATGGCAAGACAGATGGCAGGATAGGTCATGGCTCCCTTGATTTTCTTTTTCAAGGCCATTGATTTTTCCATAAAAGCGGCGAGGCGACCGAGGATAGTATCCAGGATACCGCCGGTTTCTCCTGCTTCAATCATATTGGCGAAGAGGTTGTCAAAGACCTTTGGATGTTTTCGCATGGCATCAGCAAAGGTGAGACCGGTTTCTACATCTGACCGTATAGTGGTAAGGACTTTTTTAAAGGTTGAATTCTCCTGCTGTTTGCTGAGAATATCGAGACCCTGTACCAGGGGTAAACCGGCATCAATCATGGTTGAAAGTTGCCTGGTAAAAATAACGATATCCTTACCGGTTACTTTGGGTTGAAAAAAAGCAATATTTTCCAGGAGATCTTTGGGCTTTTCTTTAATAACAGGATCTTTGATACGAAGGCGTTTGACATGGGCAAGGGCTGCTGCCTGGTCAGGTGCCTCAACCTCTCCCTTGCGCTTGTCACCTTTGGAACCGATACCTTTCCAAATATAGATAGGCATTATATACTCTCCCGTTATTTACTATTTTAATATATTGAAGCCTCGTACTGGTCATTGCCGGTTCATTATTCTGTAATTTGCAATGACCAAAATGCTAGGGGGGGAAGGCTCAATATAGCTCTTTTGGGTACGAAGGATAAAAAAGTAACATCTGACACAAAATTCATTCTATATCATGAAGTTGCATATTACAAGGCAGTCATTCAATATCTTTGCATTTTTCCGGAAAAAGGCTAAATTTGTTTGTTATCATGGCTGATGACGTCGTATTTATACCCGACGTTGAGGGTGAAAACTCTTCATCTACTTCGTTGTTGCAAATTTCACTATCATTACGACGTACTCTAGTACGCCGAAATAATAGCAAAATTCACACGCCTCGAATATGAAGTTTTTCACCCTAACTACCGGGCATAAAAACTTAGCCATCCTCTAGGTTTGAGGTTTTTACGAATTTATCATGGCTGAAGATATGGAAAATTGCCGCATGTTGTACCGAATTTTCTTTATAAATAGCAGGGTGCTGTTTATTTTCATTGGATTTGGATGTTTTGTTCTTGTTTTAACTGGGTACTCTTGGTAATATATGATGTTGATGGTAAGTGATTTGTACAAGGGGATGTCTCCCGTTACTCAATATTATATGGAATTGTCTTTTAAAAAAAAGACATTGAGGAGGACAGCATGCAGAATCAAGCTGCTACGAGTTATAGTGAAAGGAATTTTCAGCCTGTTGTTGAGAGCTGTGAAGGATGTGAAAGAATCGTTGAAGAAGCTGGTTCACAATACTGCCAGTCATATGTGAAACCTGAGGCAAAATGGCGGCTGGGGATCTGCAACTTTGCCACCCATGCCAAGCCTGAGATTACGGTGACCACGGTTCGTATTAATCCATTGAAGGCTGCCAAGCGAGCTTCTGCCAAGAAAGTTTGATAGTAACGAAAAAATCTGTTTAAAGGCGTCATTCCTCTTGTGGGGTGACGCCTTTTTTTGTCCCAAGAGAGGGAAGAAGATTACTGCTTAGGGGCAATTTGGCGGGAAGAAAATCAATTTCTGTCAGGTCGTTGACCAAAAATAGCAGTACCCACTCGAATAATGGTCGCCCCCTCTTCAATGGCTACTTTGAAATCGTGGGACATTCCCATGGAAAGTTCAACGTTCTCATTGTCTGCAAACAGCCCCTGCTGAGCAAGGTCACAGCTAAGCTGATGGAGATCTCTGAAGTATGTTCTGGTCTCTTCACTGTTTGTTGTATAAGGAGGGATGGTCATCAGTCCCTGGGGGAGGATGTGGGGGAGTTCACGAATTTGTCTCAGGATTTCACCTGTCTTTAACGGATCGATTCCGGATTTATCCGGATCCCTGCCGATGTTTACCTGAACGAGTATATCCAGGCTCCTGCCAAGTTTTTCAAGATGCTTATTTAATGCCTTTGCAAGTTTGTATCGATCAACTGTTTCTATCATGGAAAACAGTTCGGCGGCGGTTTTTGCCTTATTGCTCTGAACGTGACCGATGCAATGAAAATAAACGCCCTTAACGGATTGCCACTTCTCCTGCGCTTCTTGAATGTAATTTTCTCCAAACAGATACTGCTTTGCATCCATGGCCTCTTGAATACTGGCGATTGAGTGGCGTTTGGAAACAGCAACAAGTTTAATTGTAGAAGGATCTCTACCGCAGCCAACTGCAGTCTCTGTTATGGCCTTGCGAATGGTTTGTAGGTTCTGTGCAATAGTCATGGAATGATAAACTCGTAAAAAACTTCGATTTCCGATGGATAAGTATTTATGCCCGGTAGTTAGGGGTGAAAAGCTTCATATTGGAGGCGTGCAATTTTTCTATCATTTCTGCGTACATACGGTACGTCGTAATGAGAGAAAAATTGTAACAACGAACAAGATGAAGAGTTTTCACCCTCAACGTCGGGTATAAATACGACGCCATCATGGAATCAGATGGTAACATTATAGTTGAAAAGACTTAGAACATTGTGGCTTGTCTGGTTGGCCACATCTTCTATGCTGATTCCCTTTAAATCCGCAACCTTTTGAGCAATATAAGGCAGGTAGGACGGTTCGTTTCGTTTGCCCCGCCATGGAACCGGTGCTAGAAAAGGTCCATCAGTTTCAAGCATAAGCGATTGCAAGGGAACTTTAGCTGCCACCTCCTGCAGGTCTTTTCCATTTTTAAAGGTTACGACGCCGGGTATGGAAAGAAAAAAACCTAATTTGATAATCTCCTCGGCCAGATGGTAATTGCCTGAGAAACAGTGCATTACGCCACCTGTTGGGAAGGGTGCGGCCTGTTGTAATATTTCCAGGATGTCACTGTGGGCTTCCCTGTCGTGAATAATAACTGGAAGGGCAAGATCCTTTGCGAGGAAAAGTTGTTCGCGGAATGCTTTTCTTTGAGCAGCAGGTTCAGCATACTGCTTAACATAGTCAAGCCCGATCTCACCGTAGGCGACAATGTGCTCTCTGTTTTCGTTAACCAGATTTTGTATGCGTTCGTAAGTTCCATCTTCAATCTGTTCAACATCGTGAGGATGAACTCCCACCGTTGCCTTTACCATGGGATATTTTTTGGCAAGTTCAACGGCTGCAAATGAACTTTTTTCATCAATTCCAATGGTAATAATAGAATGGACACCATGGGTTTTAGCTCTTAGGAGCAGTTCATCCAGATCTTCTTTATAACTGTTCATGTCCAGATGGCAATGGCTGTCTATCAGGATACTGTTTGCCGCAAGGGACGGTATGGGGGGCTTGTTTTTCTTCATTTTGATCACCATCTGTTTTTTAGCAGATTCATTTTACTCCTGCAATGATGAAATATCTGGTAGAGTGATCAAGATTACATATACAAGGTGGTGCAGTAAGAGACGGTTGCCTGTGGAAGAGGAGTTATGTCTCTGTTAAGAATGTGGTGTGTCCATGAAAGCAGAATTGGAAGCAGCGAAAATAAATAGGCAGGCAAGAGGGTTGGAACCAGCGGACCTGGTGCTGAAAAATTGCCGTCTTATTGATGTGTTCTGCGGTGAAATTGTAAACTCCGATGTGGCCATCTGTGGCGAGAGGATTGCCGGCATAGGCAGCAACTATCAGGGGGTGCATGAAATTGAATGTAAGAGGGCGTATGTCTGTCCTGGATTCATGGAAGGCCATATCCATATTGAAAGTTCCATGCTCTGCCCTCAACAGTTTGCGGCAACCGTTATTGCCCATGGTACCACAACTGTTGTCTGTGATCCCCATGAAATTGCAAACGTTGCCGGCATCTCCGGTATCAAGTATTTCAATACCGAAAGTCAGAATCTGCAAACTCGTATATATATGATGGCTCCATCCTGTGTTCCGGCAACCCATCTTGAACATTCAGGTGCGGTGTTGAATTCTGCTGATATAGAAACAATACTGAAGTTACCAAAAGTCCTTGGGCTCGCAGAAATGATGAATTTCCCCGGGGTGCTTGCTCAGGATGTTGAGGTTCTGAGAAAACTTAAAATCGCACATGGTCGCCATGTTCCGGTGGATGGACATGCTCCAGGACTCAGTGGTAAGGATTTACAGGCGTATATTGGTAGTGGTATTATGTCCGATCATGAATGTACAACAGCGGAAGAGGCTAGAGAAAAGCTGCGTTCCGGGATGTTTCTCTTTATTCGTGAGGGCTCCACAGCAAAAAACCTGGAAGCACTTTTACCAGTAGTTACCGGGAAGAACAGTCATCGATGTCTCTTGGTGACAGACGATTGTCATCCGCAGGAATTGCTGGTCGATGGGCATCTTGATAAGATTCTTCGAAGGGCTGTATCCCTTGGCCTTGACCCCATAACCGCAATTCAGATGGTAACCATTAATGTTGCCAACTATTTTGGTTTTCAAGACTGTGGTGCTGTTGCCCCTGGATACCTTGCCGATCTTGTTCTGTTTGAAGATCTGGAAAATATACAGCCGGAAATGGTATTTTCAGGGGGGAAAGAAGTAACGTCAGATAGTTATGCTATTGTTGCCGATAAAAGAAACATGGCATCGCTCTATCCGGAAGTGTTTAATTCTGTTCATGTCAATATGAAAGAGGTATCCTTTGCAATTCCTGCAGAGGGTGACACTGTCCGTATTATCAGAATAATAAGAGATCAACTGGTAACAGAATCAATACGGTTACAGGTGAAAATAGTTGATGGCCTGGCTGTTGCTGATCCTGAAAATGATATTGCCAAGCTTGCCGTAATTGAGCGGCATCACGCAACGGGAAATATGGGAAAGGGCTTTGTGCAGGGATTTGGGTTGAAGAGAGGGGCTATTGCCTCAACCGTTGGACATGATTCTCATAATATTATTGTGCTTGGTGTTGATGATCAGGATATGCTCTTAGCTGTGGAGGAACTTGTTAAGCAGGAAGGGGGACTTTCTGTAGTTGCAGACGGAGAGGTTAAAGCTACTTTGACTTTGGACGTTGCTGGCCTCATGGCGACAGCTGAGGCGAGAGAAGTTGCCAGTAAGTTCACAGATGTACTCCATGCAGCAGGAGAAATCGGTGTTCAGATGAGAGATCCATTTATGGTGATGAGTTTTTTGGCTCTTCCTGTTATGCCTCATCTGAAAATGACCGATATTGGGTTAGTTGATGTTGACCAATTTAGCCCTGTGGGGCTGTGGTCATAACCTGTTAATCGTGGTTGTTTTTCATTCCAAATATCGACAAATCAGTGCGTTAGGTGCTCTTTCATTAAAAGCTAAAATTGTTTTTTGTTATATCATTATGATTTTTTGAGGAAAAATGAAAAAAACACCTTCATATCAACTAAAAATTGTCGTATACTGTTTAGCGTGCAGCTATACTTGTATGTGTTTTATTTGACAAAAGAATGTCTCTGTTTTTTTAATAAGAGACAGGTGAACAAATAAAATCCATTAACTATGCATAATTAATCGAAAAAGAACTTTTAAATTTGTTTTGTGGAATGCCATAAACAAATACTGTAAAGAAGAGCCTGGCAAAGGCTCATAATTAAGGAAAGAGGTACGTGGCATGAATTATGGAATCGTCAGTCAGGAGCAGCTTGAGCAGATCGATACGATTTTGTCTGATAAGCTCATTAAACTAGGTGTAGACTGCGTCATTATTATTGATATGGCAGGAAATATTATCACTGCTAAAGATAATGGTGAAAGTAAATATGATGTCTATTCGTTTGCTGCATTGGCCGCCGGAAATTTTGCAACTGTTGATGCTATGGCAAAGCTCGTAGGGGAAGCAGAATTTTCACTTCTTTTTCATAAAGGCCAGGATTCCAATATCCATTTCAGTAAAGTTGATGACGAGCTTCTTCTTATCTCCATGTTTGGAAAGGATATCTCGCTGGGATTTCTACGATTAAATGTCGTTGAGGCCATTGAGCAGATCCGAAAAGTTTGGGGAAGCAACGAGAGGTGATTGTTGATTTGGTGTCACTCTTCCATGAAATATAGACATTCTCAACAGGGGGGATGGCGTTGAGCTTTATTAACTTAAAAGAAAAAGTTGTTCAGGTAAAAATTGTTTATTACGGGCCTGGGCGTTGCGGAAAGACAACAAACCTTGAGTATGTTAACCGTAAATTCCGCAGCCAGATTCAATCGGAAATGGTGAGTTTGAAAACACATGGTGACCGCACCCTGTTTTTTGACTTTCTTCCATTTGATATGGGGCAGATTAAGGGGTATGACATCAAGATTCAACTCTATACGGTTCCGGGACAGGTCAAATATAATGCCACCCGTAAACTTGTTTTAAAAGGAGTGGATGGTGTAGTATTTGTTGCAGACGCTATGGAGAAGCAAAGGGAAAAGAATATTCGTTCCCTTAATCAGCTTCATGAAAACCTCCTTGCCTACAAGGAGTCGATTTTTAAACTTCCTCTGGTTATTCAATACAATAAGGTTGACTTGAAAGACCACGGTGTTCCTGTGTTGCCCACTTCTGTTTTACGTAATGATCTTAACAGCCGGTTAAAGGTGCCTGATTTTGAGGCAAGTGCCATCACAGGATATAATGTCGCAGCAACCTTGAAAAAGATTATCTCGTCAACGGTTGTTTCTATACAGAAAAAATTACTCTAGGGACGAAAACGGTGACACAACAGAGCGGAAATCAATTTGATGATGATCTGACCGTTGGTATGGATGACAGCGAGTCTTTTTCTACCGGTTCTATTGATTTGTTTGAGTTTGGAGGGCATGACGAATCACCCATTGCCAGATTGAAAACGATCATTCTTTCCATTGACTGGGAAATAAATGATGACATCATGAGGCAACTTGATGATGAGCTTCTTGATTTGAGTGAGATATGGGCCGGTGATAAAATTAAACTTGTCTATATTCAGGGTTTAAGTAAAATCGGCAAGTATATCAACAGGGAGAGAGCAGGGGCTCACCAAAATGCCATCAAACTGCTTCTGACTTTTTATCATAATCTTGAGAAAATTGTTTCCTCATCTGATTCCATGTCTGAAGAGGAGAAGAAGCAGCTCCTTCTGGCAGATGTGAAAAGATTTGAGCAGTTAAAAACACAGATTGGCAAGCCTGGAGCAGGTGCTCCATCGAGACCGGCTCCTCAACAAACAGCTGCAGCAAAAAAAGAAACGAGAGAACCAGAGGCTGTAAGTCAACTGAAATTTTTGAAAGCCCTTGTGCTTGGTCTTGACTGGGAAATTAATGACAAGGACCTACAAAGCCTCAGCGAAGAGGTTACGCGTCTTGAAACGACTTTTAGTCAGAGCAAGCCAAAACTTATTCTCCTCCAGGGTATAGGTGCGCTCACTTCATACATTAACAAAATGCGCGCTCAGTCCAACAAGAACACATTTAAACTTTTGCATTCATTTTATGGAGCATTAGAGAAAATAACAGGTTCTGAATTGGCAGCGGATGATGAAAAACAACTCCTTCTCTCTGAAGTTTCCAAATTTAATGCTTTCAAGGCTGAAATAGGTAAGCAACAGACTGCACCCGCTCAGGTTGTCAGTGTTCGTGCTCCTGCTGATCAGGCTGCCCCCTCTTCTGCATCTCAAGTTGATGAGACTGAAACAGAAGACACTGCTGATATCGATTCACGGCTGGATTCTGTTTTTGGTGATACTTCCGAGAAAGAAGTTTTATCTGTTGATGATCAAGACATTGCCCTCGCGGGGGTAAATGTTGAAACTGAAGCTGACGATGATTCTGATGAGGAGGCACTTCCTTACGCTGATGGAAGCGTTGCTCCTGCACTGTCAGATGCTATTGAAGAAAGTAGTTTTAGCGTAGATAGATTAGCTGATGATCTGGCACCATCTCCAGCGTTGGAAGCTAAACCAGGAAAAGTTAAATATGATGAAGACCTCTTTCCTTCTAAAGAGGAAGGACCTGCCCCTGCATTTTCTGATGTTTCAGATACGACCAGTCCCGTTGTGGAAGATACAGTTGATGAGCAGGTTGATTCTTCAACTGGAGTTGAAGATGAAGTCCCTGCACCGGCAGCTGCTATGCCTTTGCCTGGAGTCGATGTTGAAACTGAAGCGGATGATGATTCTGACGAAGAGTCTCTTCCTTTTGAGGAAGGTGATTTAGCTCCCGCCCTGGCAGGTATAGGAGAGGAGCATGGCTTTGATGCTGATCGCCTGGTAGTGGAAGATGAAGTTTCAGTTACCAGTGACTTGGAAGATCGCTTAGGTGCATTTTTTGATGATGAAGTGGAAACTTCTGCTGAGGAATGGGGTGCAGGTAAAGAACCGGGTCTTGTAGAAACTGCAGAAGAAGTGGAGCCTGCTATTGTTGAGGATATACCTCCATCAATTGTGGCAGAGACTCAAGATGATGCTCTTTCCGTAGATGAAGTCGAAGAAGAAATTCTTCCAGAAGAGGAAGAGAGCCCAATAGAAACACTTGCATTTGCTGAAGAGGGCGCTGAAGAATCAGTTACTGAGGAAATAAATGAGTTCCTGATCGACGACGAACCTGTCGACGAAATCGCAGATGAAACAGAAGAAGCACTCTCTTTCTTGGATGAAGAGGAAGAGCTTACTCCCGCTGTTGCAGAGACTGAAGAGGATTCCGAGATAATTGCTGTAGCAGAGGCAGAGGCAGAGGCAGAACTACTCACAGATGAAACTGAAGTTACAGAACCTCCTGAAGAGATTATTGCTGAAAGTGAAGCCGTTGTGACAGAAGAGGCAGTCTCCGCTCTCGATGAGGAAGAGGTTGTCGAAACACCAGGCATTGAGACCGATGAGGAAATGGCTGTCGTTGAAGATGATTCGAAAGAAATTCAGCTGAGTGCCTCAGAAGAGGAGGCTTTGGAAACAGAAGGCGAAGGAATTGAAGAAGAGGAAATTGCAGGTGATGGTGCTGAGGCAATTTTTGTCCCTGCAGAAGCAGCTGTCAGTGAAGAAGAAGAGGTTGTTTTTGAAGCAGTTGATGATGATGTACCACTTGATCCTCTTCCTGGAGAGGAATTTGTTGATGAATCATCCGAATATTCAGTTCTCGCCATTGCCATTGAATCATTGCATGACAATGTCACTGAAGATGGAGTAGAAGATCTTTATACTGAAGTCGACAGGTTGCGAAGCACTGTGACCTCCAGTCCCACAGATAAAATTTTTCTCCAACTCATTTCAACGGTTTCTCAGCACATCAAAGGTGGTGATGAAGAAACGCTATCACTGTTGGATGAAATTTTCAGGGGACTTGTAATGCGTTCTGCAACAACTGAACATATCCAAAAACACTTACTTGCCTGTATGAATCGGGTGCTTCGTCTACAGGAGAAGGATAAGTAGTAGAAAAAATGTCAGGAATCATCCATGGGCCCGCTCTTCGGAGTGGGCCTTTTTTTTTGGGTGAGTAATTCAGCGCGAAGTTGAAGGGGAGAGGGACTGGTCATTATTTTTATTTTTTCAGTCAAGGGTTAGCGACTCATCTCAATTCCGGTCAACAGTATATAAAAAAAGAGCCAACAGAGGCTGAAGAGAAAAAAGTACCGGTAGCCTTTATTTCTTTTTTGCAAAAAGACAAGTGCGGTAAGAAAGGTTAGTGGAAACAAGACCCCAGCGACCACAGGGGGCAGATACCTGAGGAGTTCCTGCAGTCCAAGGAAAAACCATGGGCCTGAAATATGGGTGACCCCCAGATGGTCAGGTTCAAGAGGGGCTGCAACAAAGAGAGAAAACAGGAGAATGGTGACAGTGAGCAGGGTGTGGTGGTTAAAAGAGACTCTGAATTTTCTGATATGTCCCCAGGCCAGCCAACCCCATAATATTCCAAAACCAATAATGTGATTGACGTAGACTCTTTTCATACCGTTCTCGGTTATGGAGAACAGTAGATCATTTATTGATTTCCCTATATAGGGAATATCAAGCAGAATAGATTCGGCAATCATTCCAGCAGAAAAACCGGTGCTATCAGCTCGCAGGAGATACCCAGTAAAGAGGATAAGAAGTCCCACTGGAAGAGTGGCGGTGAGTATGATCCATTGCTTTCTTGAATAACTCTGGGCCTGCTCAAAAATTCCGAATAGATGACAGATACAGAAGAGGAAAAAAAGTTGACTGGAATAAAAGTGGAGTGACCTGAAATAGGCCCCAAAGGGTACCAGGAAGTCCAGGGTGGAAACAGAATAAAGTGGGGTCGCAGGGTCGTACTGCAGGGCAACAATGACACCGGAGAGAACTGAGATATAAAGAGCGAGAAGAGAATATTCTCCCCATTTCATCTCCTTCAATATATGCAGGAGTCCACCCATTTCCTTCAGATTTTCAGATGGTGACAAGGTAGCCGCCTTTATCTTTTAATCTTTCCACCTTGTAATGAGGCAGTGGTGTTTTTGCAGGCCCATGCAAAACACGACCCTCTGGCGAAAAACGGCTCTGATGACAAGGACACTCAAGTATGTTTTTTTTTTGGTGGAAATTAATGGTACAGCCCAGATGTGTACAGCGTCTGGAGAGTGCCCATGCCTTCTCACCATTATCAAAAAGGATATAATCAGATCCCAGATGATATCCACCGGCCGGGATGACTTTGTTTATTTCTTCTATCCGGGGTTTACGGGGTATGGAGAATCTGAGAAAACGAACGATAGGGTATAGGGCTGCGAGGCTGGCACAAATAAGAAGAAATCTACGTTTCGTTGATGAAAATTTGGAGTTTGTTGTGTCAGCCATTGGGGGATTTTTTTCTTCGCAAGTCGTCAGGTTCTTGTTTAGTGCCTGAGGAATAGTTTTCTGCGTATTTTTCCTCACCAAGGGATATTAAAAAAAAGCAGGTAGTTCATTCAACTTTCTAGGATTGTGGTGTGTTAAATAGATCAAGAAGTCGCTGGTTGACATGTTCTGGAACTAGCTCACACACATCCCCACCATGCCTGGCAGCATCTTTGATGATGGAAGAGCTGATATATATCCAGCGAAACCCAGGCATAAGAAAGATGGTGTCCACATCACGTTTAAGCTTTTTGTTCATAAGTGCCAACTGGAATTCATAGTCAAAGTCGGAAACAGCCCGTAGCCCACGAATAATAGCCTGGGCCCCTTTATCTGCAGCATATTGAACCAACAGTCCAGATACTGTGTCGACTTCAATTCTGGAATAGTCGTGGGGAAAACATTGTTTTACCATTTCCACCCGCTCCTCCAAAGGGAAAAGCGGCTCTTTGCCAGGGTTTATTGCAATGGCAATAATGACTTTGTCAAAGAGGTTCAAGGCCCTGTCGATGATATCCAGATGTCCCATGGTTATGGGGTCGAATGTGCCGGGATACACGGCCAGGCTCTTGGACGAATGTTTGGTAGAGAGAGACATATTTATCTGTTAACTCGTTTTTACAGTGTAAAACCAGAAACCAGTATCACCATATTTTCGCTGATCTGAAAGGTGAATTCTGTTAAATGATTGAGTTAGGGTTGCTCCACTTCGTTCTTCAGCAATGATGAGAGTGGAGGAGCCGATCAGGTCACTCTTGTCAATTTCATTAAGGATCGTTTCTGCCAGGTCCTGTCCATAGGGAGGGTCGAGGAAAATAAGGTCAAAAGCGACGTCTTTGACGGTTTGAGGGAAATTCAAGTTTAAGTTTCGTCGCAGATCATGCTTTATAATGACAGGAGTGTTGAAGAAAGCTGACCCCATACTCTGCATGCAGCTTAAACAATTCTGCTTTATCAGCTGGAGTGCAGTCTGATAGTAATCAACAAAAACAACATATTCTGCTCCTCTACTGAGCGCTTCAATCCCTAAAGCTCCAGTTCCAGCAAAAAGATCGAGGACGCGTGCCGATTCAACTCTTGTACCAATAATGCTGAAAAGCGCTTCCCTTGCTCTGTCAGATGTCGGGCGAATGGCTTTTGACTGACCGGGGGTTGCAAGTTTTCGTCCCCTGGCCAGTCCACTGATTATCCGCAATTACTTATATTCTGCTATGAACGTTTCAGCAATCTGAACTGCATTGAGAGCGGCACCTTTGAGAATATTATCAGAAACAACCCAAAGATTGATACCATTGTCAATTGACTCATCTTCTCTGATACGGCCGACAAGGGTCTCAAATTCACCGGCACAGTCAATCGCCATAGGGTATTTTAAATCATCTGTATTATCTACCAGTTTTACTCCAGGAGCAGAAGAGAGCAGTTCTTTTACTTCGGCAGCAGTAATCTTGCTCTTTGTTTCAATATTTACTGACTCGGAGTGTCCATAAAAGACAGGCACGCGAACAGTGGTCGCCGTGATGCCGATGGAATCATCTTCAAATATTTTCCTGGTTTCGTTTACCATCTTCATTTCTTCTTTGGTGTATCCATTCTCAAGAAAGGAATCGATATGGGGGAGACAGTTAAACGCAATCTGGTGGGGATAAACAGAAGCATCCATGGACTTTCCAGCGGCGTAGGCCTTGACCTGAGAGTCGAGTTCTTCGATGGCCTTTGCTCCTGTACCTGAAACAGCCTGATAGGTGGAAATGACAAGACGTTTAATACCAACTTTATCAAGAATGGGTTTCAGAGCCACCAGCATCTGGATGGTAGAGCAGTTAGGGTTCGCAATAATACCCCGATTTGTATACTGGGCAATGGCGTGGGGGTTGACTTCCGGGATAACCAATGGAACATCAGGATCCATGCGGTAGGCGCTGGAGTTATCAATAACAACAGCACCTGCAGCTGCAGCTGCAGGTGCATAATCAAAGGAACGGGTAGCACCTGCAGAAAAGAGGGCAATGTCAATATCTTTAAAAGCATCCTTTGATAGGAGCTGTACCTCTATTTCTTCTCCTCTGAAAAGAAGCTTTTTCCCGACGGAGCGTTCTGAGGCAAGAAGCCGCAGTTCCTTGAGAGGGAAATCCCGACGATCCAGAACATCAAGCATGGCCCCACCGACAGCTCCGGTGGCACCTGCTATAGCAACATTATATTTTTTCTGATTTTCACTCATGATATATCCTTTGTATAGAGAAAGTATGGTTTTAAAAACAGTGAAGATAACAAATTTTTAAATCTCGGGCAATATACATTGTTCAGCAATAAGAAAAGCGCCATAACTGTTTCAGCCTGTGGCACCATAGAAAAAAAGTGAAAAAAGTAATAATCAGTGCTCTTTCTTCTTAAACGAGAGAGAGAGTTTTTTTGAAAGGCGTATTTTTCTGACAAGTCCATAAACCGGTCCTGAAGCCAGATAGATCAGGAAAAGTGAGAAAATCATTATTTGGGGTTCAGCGGCTACAAGGATAAAGAGGAGCAGGAACCCTATGAGTATCTGAAAAGGTTTGATTTTAAGCCCTGACACTTCTTTGAAGCTGCAATAGGTGTGGGTGGAGACCATCAGATAAGAGAGTAAGTATACCAGGAGGAGGAGCGATATATGCTGTACTTCACCGGTGATGCCCAGAAAATGGCAAAACAAAACAGAGGCAGAAATCATAGCAGCAGCAGCGGGGCAGGGGAGCCCGACAAAGTTTTTTGATTCTGATTTGGCATCTTGAGAGTTGAAGCGGGCAAGGCGTAGAGAAGTCATGGCCACATACAGAAAGGCGGCCAGCCATCCGTAACGGCCATAAGGGTGCAATGCCCAGAGGAATGCAAGTACAGCCGGGGAGACACCAAAGGAAACCATGTCACAAAGTGAGTCTAGCTCAGCACCAAATTGGCTGGTACTGTGTGTCATGCGTGCAACCCTGCCATCAAGGGCATCAAAAATAGAAGCCACGAGAATGGCAATAGCCGATGTTTTGAATTCACCATTAATAGCTGAAACTATGGCATAAAAACCGCAAAAGAGGCTTGCCAGGGTGAACATGCATGGCAGAGGGTAGAAGCGATTGTCCATGTTTTGAGAATTATCTGTCATGTTCACTCTATGTTAAAGGAGAATGCGGAGGCGCAGGAGTCATAGAGACAGTGTAAGACATCTAGAGGGAAAAGTACAATGGCAACCTGTCATACAAGTGAGGCGATGGCTGTCTCTCCAGCACGAACTTTTTGTCCGATTTTCACTTTAACAGTACTGCTGACAGGAAGATAAAGATCAACCCGTGAGCCAAAGCGGATGAGCCCAAACCTTTTGCCGCGTTGTACACTATCCTCCGGTTCAAGCCAGTTCACTATACGTCTGGCAATGAGTCCTGCAACCTGGACAAAAACCATGCGTTCTCCGTTCCTTGTGTCCATGATGACTCCGCAGCGCTCATTTAAGAGGGCACCTTTTTCACTATCCGCAGAGTAAAACTGTCCGGGTTTGTAGCAAATTTCTTTCACGGTGCCGTCCATGGGAATGCGATTGACGTGAACATTAAAGATATTCATAAAGATAGATATTTTGATGACCTGTTTCTGAAGATAGGTGTCATCGAAAAGCTCCTCGATAAGGATAATTTTTCCGTCAGCAGGAGAGATTAATTCATCAAGAGATGCGGCGGTCATTCGTTCGGGATCACGAAAGAAGGCAACAACAAAGGTTGTCAGCAAAAGGGCCGGCCAGGCAAGGAGTTCATAGCCGAGGATGGCAGTGATCAGAGTCAGAAATGCAGAAAAGGCAATGAATGGATAGCCTTCCAGGGCAAGTGGGATCCTTGGACGAGTCATGGTGAGTTATGCCTGATTAAATGTAGGACTGACACTGCTAAAGCAGGTGATAACAAATATTATCACCTGCTTTTATCTGAAAATATTTTTCAATCTTTGTAACCCGGGAGATTGGAAAGAAAGTCCTGGATAAGCCCCTTCACAAAATAATTCGCAAAGTTACTAAAGACTGTGAAAAGTAAAAATTATTTCTTTGGTGCCCGTGCCATGGCAATGGTACCGGTGCGGACTATTTCCTTAATTCCTATGGGGCGCAGAATGTCGATAATTGCCTGGATTTTAGTCGTGGATCCTGTAACTTCCACGGCATAGGATTTATGGCTGACATCAACAACTTTCCCGCGAAAGATATCAATAATGCGCAAAACCTCTGCCCGGGTGGTGCTTTCAGCCTTGACTCGAATCAGGGCCATTTCCCTTTCAACATACTCACCTTCACTGATATCAGTTACTTTAATGACATCAATGAGCTTGTGCAGCTGCTTGGTTATCTGTTCAACAATGTTGTCATTACCTTTAGTCACCAGAGTAAGGCAGGAGAGGGAGGAGTCAAGGGTCTCAGCTACACTGAGGCTTTCAATGTTAAAGCCTCGACCACTGAAGAGACCAGTGACTCGGGAAAGAACTCCCGGTTTATTTTGAAGAAGAACTGAAAGCGTATGTTTCATCGGTTTATCCTGTGCATAGATATATGTTCATAAGGTGCCGGTTGTGACACCTTTAACTGTTTTGTTCTCGTTTTTTGTAAGAAACGTATTAGACAAGAAGCATTTCAGTGGTAGCTTTTCCAGCAGGTACCATGGGGAATACCCCTTCTTCTCGAGCAATACGAAAATCTATAATAACGGTATTGTCTGCCGAAAGTTCCAGTGCTTTTTTAATGGTATCTTCAACTTCACTGGTTTTGGTGGCACGAAGTCCAACGGCACCATATGCTTCAGCAAGAGCTACGAAGTCAGGAGTCACTTCCATGACAGTGGCTGCATAGCGTTTATCATAAAACAATTCCTGCCACTGGCGAACCATGCCAAGGTAGTTGTTGTTCAGAATACAGACTATTACTGGGCAACCGTACTGTTTGGCAGTCGCCAGTTCCTGAATATTCATCTGGATGGAACCGTCACCGGCAACATCGATAACCGTTGCCTCTGGGAAGGCCATTTTAGCACCAATGGCAGCAGGGAGACCGTAGCCCATGGTACCAAGGCCACCGGAAGTAATCAGTCGTCTTGGTTTGTTGAACTTGTAAAACTGAGCAGCCCACATCTGATTCTGGCCGACTTCTGTGGTGATGATGGCATCACCACCAGTCAGTTCGTCGAGTTTTTTGACAACAAACTGTGGCTTGATAACCTCCCCTTCATCAATGTATGTCATGGGATGTTTATTTGTCCATTCATTAATGGTTTCAATCCAGGCAGTATGCTTGGCTCCTGCCTCTTCAAGGTTTTGGCCTGAAGAAGCAAACCAGGTGTTCATGGCAGTGAGTGCATGTTTGCAGTCTGCAACAATGGGAATATCCACTGAGACATTTTTACTGATAGAGGTGGGGTCGATATCAATATGGATGATTTTTGCGTGGGGGGCAAAGGCGTCAATACGCCCGGTAACCCTGTCATCAAAACGAGCACCAACAGCAATCAGAACATCGCTCTTGGCCACTGCCATGTTGGCTGTGTAGCTGCCGTGCATGCCTAGCATTCCCATGGAGAGCGGGTCGCTTCCAGGAAATCCGCCAAGGCCCATGAGCGTCATGGTGACGGGGATGTTCAGATTTCTGGCAAGTTCTGTCAGCTCTTCGCTACTATTGGAGAGGATTACACCTCCACCAACATAGAGTACAGGTTTCTTGGCCTCCAGGATCACTTTACATGCCTTCTCTATTTGCCCCATATGAGGTTCGTAGGTGGGCTGGTAGTTCTGCATGCGGATGGGTTTTTTCTCATCAAAATCTACCATGGATGCAACAACATCTTTTGGCAGATCTATGAGAACAGGACCGGGACGGCCGGTTCTGGCAATATGAAATGCTTCTCGAAGGGTTGGCACCAGGTCTTCAGCCTTACTGACAAGGTAATTATGTTTGGTGCAGGGGCGTGTGATACCAACTATATCAACTTCCTGGAAGGCATCGTTGCCGATCAGGGGCGTGGGAACCTGGCCGGTGAGGATAACCATGGGGATGGAATCCATATAGGCAGTGGCAATGGCTGTGACACCGTTGGTGGCTCCGGGACCGGAAGTGAGAAGTGCGACTCCAACATCTCCGGTTACACGGGCGAAACCATCGGCAGCGTGTACTGCACCCTGCTCGTGACGGACAAGGATGTGCTTAACTTCTGAATCCATGAGGTCGTCGTAGAGGTCAATAACAGCTCCCCCAGGAAACCCAAAGATTGTTTTTACCCCCTCTTCCAGAAGGCATTGTATAATGGCTTCTGAGCCTTTCATTTTTCCCATGAACCCTCTTCCTTTCAATGTTGAGGTTATACTTATCCTGGCTTTTCGTTCCAGTCAACCTGGGTTAGAAAAGTTGTAATTTAAAAGTTGCAACATTTATTCTCAAAAGAGAGAAATATATCTTTCAATAGCCTGCTTGTCAATATGGAAGAGGAAACTCATGAAAAAAGCTTGTAAAAATGCTAGGTTGATGAGAGAAAAACAAGAGATGGCTTTAATAGAAACTTGACAATAGGTAACGATGGTGATTATTTATTCAAGGACCGCTAACTAAACAATGAGAGAGTTCCATGAACAGACACAAATTTCTATCCACCCTGCTACTCCCCCGACTAAAAGAAACGCCTGTGGTGGAGATTGGAGAGTTCTGAAACGTTTATCGTCATAGCAACTGAAGATCAGACAAGGCCGCAGCATAAAACTGCGGCCTTTTTGTTTGTGCCCGGTTCGACGCTTTTGAATACCGTAAAAATTATTTTCTACGGGTTTATCAAAGAGGATAAACTCGTAAAAACCTCAAACCCAGGATGGCTAAGTAAAAAGCTCCATATGCGAGGCGCGTATTTTTTATTTAATTTCGGCGTACTAAGGTACGTCGAAATTAAATAAAAAATGCAGCAACGAAGCAGATGGAGAG
>JAIPEF010000150.1 GCA_021737265.1 Desulfocapsa sp.
AGTAAATCTGCAAGGTATAATAAACTTGACTCCTCAGACAATGTACGTTTGATTTGATTTTGGGTTTTCATGCATCAAGTATGCACGATTCAGGCTTAAATGTCCAGCTTAAAATTATGGGTAACAGGCAGTCCTAGGCAATGCCTTGTCTCTGGGCCAAGAAGGATTTCATAGTGTCATGCGTAAAAAAATGTGAGGATGGCTTGGAGAAAACTGCGTTGACGATAGGCCTGTCGGTTGTGAAATGGTATCCGGCGGCCCCGACAGGTTGTCACGGAACCGTTAATTGGGGGCGCATATGTCCCAGGAGAAGGTATGGGAAACGATCATATCCACGGACCTGATTTCAGGTTCATCAGAGGCCTTGCCTTTTTTCAGGAGCTTCCACTCGATACGGTGGAGCGCATGGTGTCCCGCATGGACAAAAAGACGATCCGAAGCGGTGAATACATCTTTTACCAGGCTGACCCCGTTAACTATCTCTATATTCTTGAGTTGGGCGATGTGGAGATATACAAAAGCGACATAAACGGCCGGAAGCTGACCCTCTGGTTCATCGAAGCAGGAGATATTTTTTGTCTGGCTAATATGTTTGCCTCGGTATCCTTTGCCAATGCCCTCGCCCGCTGCGACTGTCTGGTCTATCGCATTGCCAAGGACAAGCTGCTTGAATCCCTGGGGGAGAACCTTCAGTTGTCTTTGCAATTTATTACTTGCCTGTCTTCAAAAATGGCCTCTTACGCCACACTGTTGGAAGATTTCACCTTTCGCGACGTGAAGGGGAGGCTGGCCCGTCTGCTGCTGCGTTATATTGCGCAAGACGAGCAGCATCGGCCTGTCTGCAATCTCACTCATGTCGAGATGGCGTCCCTGCTTGGCACCAGCCGTGAGGTAGTCTCGCGCAGCCTGAAATTCCTGCGCGATGAGGGGGTGGCCGATGCCAATCCGCAGGGCCGCAAGCAGTATTTGGCCATTCTTGACGTGCAACGTCTTCAGCAGATCTGTCAACAGGATGGCGTGTAGGGCCTTGCCAGCATTCTGACCGGCTACCCAAAAAGCCCCGTCTATCCTTGAAGCGGGGATGGACGGAGCATGAGAAGAGGCCATCGATCAAGCCGGCAGCAACCACGTTCTCAATCTTCGATTTTCGGGTCCGCCCATCTGTATTTGAACTTGCTATCCCCCTTCTTGTCAGCCTCGACCGTCGGCGCCGCCAAGGGTTTGACGGCCGGTACCTCCGGCGTTTGCGTTGTTGCTATGGGGTACTCTTCTGTCCCGTCTTTCAGATGGACCCCGGCAATGGCATCTTCTGTTCCTTCCATACTCACCTTGTCAATGGTGCCGGTATACTCCACCACCACCTTGTTGCCGGAGCGGAGTTCAACCACCATCTTTGCGCCAGGAGCCGGCACGGCCGACATAACCAGCAGCAACACCACCAAAACTGTTTTTTTCATCTCCAACTCCTTGAAAATGCCGCCTGCCCCATTCTTGTGCAGGCAGGCGGCAGATATTTATTACAGCTGCACCATGAACATCAGGGTTGCCGTACCATAATTATCATACATTTCCGTATTTACGCCGGTCATGTTTAGATAATCCCCTAAGCGGGTGCTTTTCTCAAAGTCCGTTCGGTAATATTCAAAGGTGAACCGGACCTTCTCATTACCAAGCGGAAAATAATTGATACCCGCTCCATATTGATCAATGGTTTGGTCCTCCACGTTGAACATAAAGCCGTAATCCCATTGTTCATAGCGGCCAAAGGCCTGCAGCAGGCCATCTTCGCCCACTGTGAAGGGCATCAGGTATCCAGCCTTGACGTACCATCCGTCTCTCTGGCCCACAAGACCGCCAACAATGGTGTTGCGGTCGGTCACGGCCCGGGAGGTTTTGTAGGCGTCGTCAAGATCCACGTCAAGATAGAGGGCGGTTGCCGTGATCACGCCGCCATTGTCAAAGGGATATTCAAAAAAGATATCCGCTGTCAACGCCAGGTAGTCCACCGTTTCATCGCCAATCACCTTTGAGCTCAGAAAATCTGGCGTCCCCATGGCCCCCGCAGGCATGGTGTTTTTGTAGGCTGCGTCTTTTTCATAGGCGAAAGCTGCACCCAGAGTGAGAATTTTACCCTTTCTGCCGAGATAGGTACCCTTGTAGCCCATGGCCGTCGGCCTGTTTTCCGGATCCAAAACAGAGTAATGGAGCCTGAAGATATATTCCAGATTACTTTCCGGCTCCGGGGTGGAGGTGAATGTCTGGTCGACAAAGGGATTATAGAACGTGGTTGAGCCCTCGCGCCCCTCCATGATAGCGGCCCAATACTTGAGACTATCGTCGAAGAAATTACCGGTGGCCATGAGACCCATGTCCCGGCTGTTCTTGGTGGCGTCCGTGCCATAAGGTGTATAGACAAAGGCTGATCGTTCACTAGTCAACGGGGCGAAGCAGGCGTCCAGGTTGGCACGGGTCAGTGGGATTTTAGTGAGGCCCAGTTTGATGTTGAAGGTATCGCCCAGCAGGCCGATGAGGTAGCCGTCCGTCAGCCTGATGCGAGAATTGTTCTTGTCGTTGGAATTGGCCAGGGTATAGCCACCGGTTCCGAAATTATGCGAGGCGCTGGTGCCGGCGCAGGTCTGGAATTTCGCACCCCAGGTTTCATTGATCATACCGGTAAAGACGATGCGCGCTCTCCGCAGATAGAGATCCGTCCGATCCTCCTGACCATTCTTGCCGGAGCCGAAATCGGTATTCTCCATGATACCCTGAAACTTCACATCAAACTGCATATAGCCACCATCATCGCCAAACTCCACCAACGGCCCTGCTTCGGCCTCATTAGGTACAATTGCTCCCATGGCAAGAATGGCACAGCATGAACCCACAGCAAACAATGAATACATCTTTTTCATAACATCTTCCTCCTTGTGTGTGATTTAGTTTGAGCGAAACACAACTCTCTATTTCCTTTGTATCATGGTGAAAAGCTACATTCAGTGATACTGTGCACGTTGGGTGTGAACTGTTGTCGGCAGTGAGTGTGACTTTTGTCACAGAGAATTGAGGCCAAGTTGGTTTTACTAGGGATACAGTCCTGTATCATTTCAGTAGTTTCAGGCTGGACGACATGGTTTGCAAAAGAGCGCTACTCTTTGCTTTATAGTTATATATTGTTGATAATATAGGTAAACAAGGAATGGATAGAGAAAGGAACGCCTGGACCAGCTATTGGTCTGCCGGCGTATCGAGTGCTGGGGGCTGCCTACCGGGTCTGCCTGGTTCGGTCTCTGATTTTTTTGAAAAAAAATGGTGTTTTTTTTTCGATCATCTCCCACAGGGCGTTCGTCTTCTCGATATGGGCACCGGCAGCGGCGCAGTCCTGCGCCTGGCCATGAAGCATCGGCCTGATCTGTGCCTCACCGGCGTTGATTATGCGGAACATCTTCCTGATCTCGGCCCCGGTTTTACGCTGCACCCTGGTACCTCCATGGAGTCCTTGCCCTTTGCCGACGATAGCTTTGCCGGTATAATCGGCCAGTTTTCCGTGGAATACGGCGCCGTCACGCGGGTGGCGATGGAGATCCGCCGGGTTTTACAGGGCGGCGGCAGATACGCCTTCATCTGTCATCACGCCGCCGGCATTATTGTCCATGACAACCTGGCGAGGCTAGTTGCCTTAAAGGCTGTTCTCGCCCATGGCGGACTGGTAGAGACGGCAATCAAAGCGGTGCGGCAAAAGAAGAAAAACAGACCAGCAACGAGACAGTGCCTGGCTCGTCTTTTCGAGGCGCATCGCAATCGGTGTCCCGGACAGAGCCTGGTGGATGAGGTCGGTCACGATATTGCACATATCATGACGCAGAAAAACTCATTGAAAGAGCTTCTGAGAGTGCGGAGAGATCTTCGCCATGAAGGGTATCGCATTGAGGCCTTGGGCAAGGCTGCCCTGGACGAAAACGGTGCCCATCACCTGGCGGATCTTTTACCGCCACCTCCCCATGGAGGAAAAAATCTGGTGGAATCTCTATCAGTTCCAGGCGTCGCCGCCCCCTTGGCTTGGCTCATCACCAATCTTCTCTGACTGATGGCGCTACCTGCTTGGCCAATTCTGCTGTAACTCTTCTAAAGTGGACGCCTCTGTCAACCTCCATAGGCTTCGCTAAATCGCATGATCCGGTATCTCCTGTAACACTTCTGTTCGTTTCATTAGATTAGAACCACCTCCGTGGTTCTAATGTAAACCTGATAAACTCGTAAAAACTTCGATTTCCGGGGGATAAATACGACGCCATCAAACCTGACAGATCATGTGCTAGAAACACCGGACAGTTTATTTGTACCCTACAGACAGAACCTGATTGATTGACTTTAACACCAAAACCCAGTAGATTATTATCTCTTAAGTAATAAGGTTTATCCTTAGGCTTTAAGTTGCTAACCAGATGATTTGTAATGGAAACTTGCGGAATACCTTGCGCCTCTCCCAGTAGATGGACAGTAGAGGGTTCAACAAGATAACGGGTAAATTAAAGGATTTTCCCAAGGAGACCAAACGGAACCAACAGGAGATAACCTGCTGATATAGTTGGCGGAAGTGCATGGGAATCGAACCCACCTAACGAGCTATTAACCCGTTACACCGGATTTGAAGTCCGGGAGCGCCACCAGTTCACTGTCCACTTCCACAACATGATATTCACTGTAATAACAATTACAGCGGAAAACAACTTTTTTATAATTTGCTTTATCTTTATAAATTGTTTATTTTACTTTTCAATTTGCCGATACAGCGAAGAAAAACGATATTCACCCCTTAAACCTTTACCATTCTCAAAGTGAAGAAGACCACAATACTATGCAGTGCGAAAGACTCATCAAACAGATTAAATCATGGTATATCCATGTAAATAACGAAACCATGGCTCCAGCCAGAATGGTCACGTTTATTGAAAAACATGCGGCAGAATGTGATATCTGCCTGGAAGACCCTGATCTCCAGGAAGAAATTGAAAAAATCACAGAAATGATTCTTCCTGAATCAAAAATCCCAAAAGCAGTACGTATGCAGCGAGAGCAGGAAGAGATGGAAAAAAGAGACGCTGACGATGATGCTGACGACGACGAGATTGATGCAATCAACGGGGAGGAGGAGGATGAGGAGGAGGATGAGGAGGAAAACATCGATTAGCAACTCATACAGCCTAGGCGGGCAACCTCCTGTAAATCAGTAAAAAAAAGCCAATCACAAATAAGTGATTGGCTTTTTTACTATATTGGGTCGGTAGGATTCGAATCGGTGGCGCCTCACTGTTAGTAAGCAGGGTGTTTTGGTAATTTCATCCCCCTATTGTCAAACAATTTCTTCCTGACGCTTTACTTTGGTATAAAAGGGCATCTGCTCTTTTAATAAGGCTATCGACAGTGTCATTTTGGTGAACCATTGTCGCTCCAATTGAAATTTTTACCTGTAATTTTTCGTCTTCATGCACTAAATATGATTCTTCTATCAGCATCCGGAGCCTATTGCCTATCAATTCAAGATCCTGACTCTTTACATTACGTATAATACCAACAAACTCCTCCCCTCCCCAACGACCATAGGTATCAAATGGCCTGGCGCTGGAAACAAACGTGTCTGCCACAAATTTAAGAACATTGTCACCAATATCATGGCCATACAGGTCATTAATATTTTTGAAATGATCAATGTCTATAAAAAGAATGCCAAATGGTACATTAAAACGTTTCTGTTCTTCAAGTCGGCTTTGAATTTCTTTGTTAATATAGTTTCTGTTCGCCAGTTGAGTAAGGGGATCAAGAAGGGCTAACTGTTCAAGCTCTTTAATTCTCAGTTCATTTGCTCCCTTACTGCTAATCTCCGTGAACAATTCCATGCCACCTATCACCTGACCATTGGTATCTGCTACAGAACTAACCCGAATTGAGACCGGTATTCTGTGCCCCTTCTTGTGGTGCATATATACTTCGGCTTCACGAGGGACTTCATCAGCGATCGTTGCAGTAAGAGGACACCTTCCGTTACACAGACTATTTCCTTCACTGTCAATATGAGTGAGAATATTATCAGAACAAGACTTACCCACAACTTCAATAGCTTTAAAACCAGAAATATGCTCAGCAGCTTTGTTCCAGTATGTTATAATTCCATCTCGATTTACAAAATAAAGGGCATCATGCAGGCTTTCAATTATCCTTACACAAGAATTTCCATCTAAGTTCATAGCTATTTCCTTTTTTCCTAAGCCCTTTCTTTATCTTGTTTGCCTATATCTTGTTAACTAACAGATGTCGCCATATCATACCAATATCATTCAGCATTATACTCATCGCGTTCATGAAAATGGTTTCTAAAACCATTGATTATCCAGGTGTAGTCATCCATACCGAACAGCGTTACTCCATTATAAATCCAAATGATATGCCCCTACCTTTAGTCATTTTCTTAATATATTGTCAATCGGATTTTAAAAATAACACGCTTTTTTAGATAGATATCAATGGTCAATAATCTAGTAAAAATCCACCCGCAGAGCGGGTGGCCTTGAGTAAGCCCAAAGGACATTTGACTCAGGGGTCCACTTTAATTTCTCAGACTTAGTACCGCACTGTTGCATTGACATGTAGCTACCTTTTGACATATGATTTGTTAGACAATAGTATTCAACATAAGACAATCTGATTACCACTGAAACTCAGCCAGCTTTCAGAGATAGGTGTCATCTCTTGATAAAGATGATATTTCAGGCTGGATTCCCAGAAACACCCTCTGGACAAGCCCGATAAAAGAATTCGGGAATGACAGTCGTGGGCA
>JAIPEF010000151.1 GCA_021737265.1 Desulfocapsa sp.
CAAGAAAAGGAAGACCGCCGCATAGATCAATTGAATCTGTTCAGGTAACAGGCTCGCCACCTTTGAGGTGGCCAATCAAACAACCGCTTTGAGCGGTTCACATTTTTCAAGCCACCGGCTCTGCCGGTGGTATATGACTGAGATCTACCCCTTTCAATGTTTTGAGCAGTGGCGTCGTTTGGCAGAAGTTCAACGCCCCTAAAGCATAATGGAAATCGTTTTATTAGATTCCAAATTGGCTGTTTGTTAAATATTCGTCTCGTACATACTTTATCCAGTGTGTGAATAACGCTGATTTCAAATAAGTGTTCTGTGTCCGTTTTAGTATGTGGCGCAAAAAGCCATTTAATTCCCTTATGACAATATTTACACTCGATTAAAAAATTCAGGTTGGCCCATAAACCCAAATTTCTTTTTAAAAGATGATTTACGGACCATATATCAATAGAAAACTCGGTAGGTACCCCTTGCTCATTATATCTAAGGTAATGATATTCACCTTGAATACCATATTTTAATTCACTAAGTTTTTCTGCAACAAGATACTCCAAAGGCAAACTCGTCTTTAAAAGAGAATCTTTCCACTTTTTTTTCGATTTATTTGTCATATTCTTTTTCTAACGTTGCTTTTCAGCGGGCGCGGCTTTTTGCGCTCCAATGCAAAAGCCTTGTTAGATCATCGCACGCATAGGTGTTTATTGGAAAAATTTCACCGGTTTCCGCAAATGACAAGCTCATCAAATAACGGACAACCATTCATACAAGCTGAACGGTGGCTGCACGCCCCACAGCGATCCGAGCTAAAGTAACTTCGAAACGCTCCCATGTTTCGAGACTTTATCCAAATGTCCAGGAGTGTTGTCTCGTTGTCCAACTGATCGCCTCCCGCCAAACCACTCTGGAAAGAGCAGGGATATACCTTTAGATCCTCCGACACGTACATCGAGAATCTACCTGCGTCGCAAGCGTCAACCATTGAAGTGTTGGTATTCGTGCGTGCAAACACTCCGCTCACGCAACATGCGTCAAAACCAACCTTCAATTTCCTCTGAGGTGATGTAGCTAATCTGAGAAACTCTTCCAGTCTTGTACTGTGCCGCAAGAGCTTCTTCTCAAAAACTTTTCGGCCAGATGGTTTGTAATTCAGGAAGACAATGGCGTTAATTCCCCTCAGTAATTCGGGTGGCTCATTGAGCCAATCTATTGCAGTGTCAATGCTGACGGCGTCCAATATGAAATGAACGTTGGTCTTGATACCGTTGTGGATAAGTTTCTTGGTTGCCTTAGAAGTTTCAACATACGGTGGGTATGCAGAGATAGCGACAGCACCGCAATGCTTGCGGGTGGTATCGAGGACTTCATCGCTCAGGCCACGACCGTTCGTAGTGTAGTTCGGAACCACTCCTTTGGAAGCGGTGTACTCAAGGATTTCAACGAAGTCTGGATGTTGGTTAGGGTTGCCTCCCCCCAACGCTACTTGAAACGTCCCCATGTCTGCTGCCTGATCAATCACACTCTTGTAGTCATCCAGCGGCATGTGTTCACCACGCATAGTCGAGGACTTGTAGCAAAATGAGCAGTCTTTATCGCACCAATTCGTGATTGAAATGTCAATCAGCTCCGGCCCGTGTGGTGACCAGAACGGATCTTTACCCACCTTATCTGGGACCCGGGCGAAGAAGCCGGTATCTGTATTGAAAAACGACGTATAGCCCAAGCTCTTGTAGCGGATGGCTTTTAGCACGAAACTACCAAATATTGTTGTAAGCGTTAATGTAGAAGCGGTCTGACTCGATTTCAAACATGGCCATGCACAGAAGCGACTCCGCAAGGGGGCCATCGCTATCCAGCTTTGATGTAACGACGTTTCTTCCCTTTTCAATCGCATCTTTCATCTTCTCGACAACCTCCGGGGTGAACTCATGTGTTCCAGCAAGGCTGTTTGCGGCCTCTTTTGTCGTGATTTGTTTCCCATAGTGCCGAATCGCAGTGCAGATCTCTGAGTGCATCTGACGAAACAAATCCCCAACAGGTCCATTCCCGTCCACTCCGGCAGCTTCGAGAAAAGCCTCTTCGCTCAACTCCTCGTCTGAGATGTACACAAACGACGTAGACGAGCTGTTCGAAACGAAGTCAAGTTTGACTTTCATTCTGGTCCTCATCTAGCATTTTAATGCATTCCAGTACAGTATCTATCTTGTTATCCTCATATGCGTCGTCGATGACCAGTGGCAACCAAGTCACCAAGAACACTCGATCTGCTTCCAAATCCTCTTCGCTTAAAACTTTCCCATACCGAATTTCCAAATACTCAGCCAAGTTCGCATACTCGACGGAATAATACTTTTTGAACTCACTTTTTACTTCAATGGATGCGACAAACAGTGCGTCGTAGGCGGCTCCAAAAAACTGCTCGCCAAGACCTCCAAGTGATACTCCCAATGCTGAGAGAAACTCATTCCGGTCGGGTTCCCATGAAGTTGGGAGAATCAATTTGACCTCATCTCTCATGGTTCCTCCCGCTCTTCTGCTATTTCTTTCAAGCAACTCTGAACTTTCACAGATGTCGCATTTTTGCAGGCTTCAATAGCGCCGCCAACTTCCGGTGTAAGCTGAAACTTTTCGAAGAAGTCTATCGTGGCCTCCCTTTCATCCCAGCGAGCATATGGTGCAAAATGCAGTAAAAGTGCTAACACCGGAACTCCCAATCCAAGTTTTTGATCTTTGTTTAATTTATTGAAACTATATAGCATGCTGCTAATCGCATCCCTCAAATTACTGTCTCGAAAACCGGAAGAATCGGTAAACATCGCTATGAAGAACCGCTCAGATTCTTCATCATCTAAGCTGCTAACATGATTGAGCAAAATGCGAATATTCAAAGGATCCGAATCCTCTCTTTTCCAGAATAGAAAGCAAGCAACTTGCTGGATATCTCCTTCCGCTGCACTTTCCTTCAAAATAGTCTCGAGTCGTCCCACGTCTTCGGGCGTTTGAATGTCTGCTGACAAGAGCGGCAGATTGTTCAGGTAATGCTTCTGGAAGTCTTCTGAAGCCTCACAAGCGGCCAAAACTGTATCATTGTTTTGCTTGCGTGCGAGAACATAGGCATAGCGGAAAAAACCTTCATAGATAGACCACTTGGGGATTTTCTCAAAAATACTATTTACTTCTAACGGATGTGATGCTGCAAGCTCCACGACGGTATAGTAAGCAAGCAAGAAATCTCGCAGTTCGTCGTATGTAAATGAGATGTTTTCGATGCCCAACGACGCAAGCCCTGTAGACGGGACTTCCCTCCGCAGAATTATATCCTCTCCTATCAATCGTTCAAAAATTTGCCGCTCTGAGTCATCAAAACCCTCAACGGATATCTGAGTGAAATTTTCGTCGCCCAACATCCGCGAGCAAATCTTGTAAAGTGAGTTCAATACCTTCTGCCTTGAAGAAGCTGGAAATTCGTCGACCTTCATAATCAGATATTGCTCGAAGATATCCCCTTTGTAAATATCCGGCACATATCCAATATTCTTACCCTCATGGATCTCGGAGAAAATCCGCAGTAGGATAAGATCGTTTTTTAAGAACTCGGTTGCAACTTTGGCAAACTGTCCTTTAATCTTAAAGTGGTACAAGTAAGCCTCCAGAAGTCGAGACTTATTTTCGTCTGACATCTCGTTGCGGAGGTCTTTCACACGATACAGATGATCGGAGAATTGAGGTTTAAATACTCCCGCGAACTTGTGATCAAAAAATTCGATCCGACAGGTTATGACAATCTTCACGAAATCATACTGACACAAGGCTTCGAGGAAGACTCGAAGTTCGGCGACAAACCCATCCAGATCTCCAACTTCGTTTATCCCGTCGATGACTATTACAAACGGCTTTTGGCACTCCTCGGCAACACTGTTTAACAGTGAGAGGAGGTCGTGAAGGCCCGCGACATCGGGTGCAAACCGGTTATTTGTGACGTACGACAGAATCCGATTGGGGCCTGAGTAATCGTTCAATGACCGAGCCGGAATGAAGATTGTTGGGACCTGAAATGCCCGAAATTGATTTTCGACTAAATCACAGACGAAGTTTGTCTTTCCTTGGCCAGCCATGCCTGTAACCAAGAAAATCTTGGCTTGGGCAATGCCGATTTTTTTTAAAACCTTCTCAAGAGAACTGAACACTCCGCTTCCGTTTGATTCAATGCTGTACCGGAACACTTCCCAATAACCGGTCGAGTAGTCGTTCGGTACAAACCGCTCAGCACGGTCGCCATACCAAGAGAATGGAGAAATACGCTCTTGGATGGCTCCAAGCGCAACACTTTGTTGAACGAGCCGTTCCCGAAGCTCGGATAGGCTATTCGGCTCCTCCAAGGTCGCGATCGCATGCAAATTGTCCGATATTGGTGCAATTTTGGCCATGTATAGAAGTTGGTTGAGGTGGTCCAGGTCAATGCGCCGGAGGTCGTCATCAATCTTCCTATAGAAGAACATTGGATTTGCAAAATACCTCATCTCTTCCTTCGTTTCTGAGGTTTCCACGAAGACTGATGGAATGTATTTTTTCGTCCGTTTCTCATCCTCGATTTTTTGCTGACTGACTCCTAAAAACTCATCCAGATTTTCGCGGAATTGTAGATTGGCGTCCGCCTGTCTGAACGCCTCTTCAAGATGCTCGTTGATGCGTTCAATTTGCTTATTAGTGAGCTCACCGAGTTTTTTCGCTAAATCTCGATAATCCAGAATATTGGTCGAGGTATCAAACTTAATTGACAGCTTGTTTGCAGCTTCTATCAGCTTTTGGGAACTGTACGAATTCTGTCTCTCAGTTATTACATACACGTAGAGGCTGTCAAAATCACTGCCAAGACCGTGAGACTCAAATTTCTCCAACGTTTCGCGCACTTTACTGCTTGAAGCGTCAGAAGTGATTTGGATAGAGGTTCTGCTAGTTTTGCATCCTATATCGACTGCTGGGAAATTCATTTGGATGCGATTTTGGTTGCACAGATCGGGGCAATCGAAAGCTATCCTGAAGACGGGGATAAGGAAGTCCTCCGCGATGGTGTTAATGTCGAAAAATCCCATCGCGTTCGCGACCTTCACTTCGTGCGCAAAACGCCCCAAAAAAACAATTGATCGGTGTAGGAGTTCTTGCCGTGTCATATTTTGATCAGAATACGTAGGTTTTTAGTTCCTTCGTGACATCTATGGGCACTTTATTGCAACTCATGACTTTATTTATCAGGCTCTAACGCTGCAAATCAGCCGCGCGGCTTTTTGCGTCGGCTGAATTTGCCTTGTTGGGCTATTCCTTGTGCTTTGTCAAGGCCAAACAAATTTAAACTTTTGTTGAGTTAGATATGCGACACCAAAACCATTGGAAATTGCCAAATCTAGGTCATTGTCTTTCGGCTTTACCTCCAGAACTATAAGCATGGATGCCTTTTCTGGAGCTCGATGGCGATAATCAAGCAATTGCCCCATTGCTGTTCGGATTGCATATCTGGAATTTTTAAGCTGGCATGGTTTAACTTCCACAAATATTAACCCTCTTTCCGAATCTTGGAAACGCAGATCGACACTGCCTAAATTTGATTTTAAGTCTTTAATTCCACACGCCTTTAGAAATATTTCAAAGCGTTCCTGCAATTCGTTATGCTGGGGTGTGACCTCTACTTCATATGCTTGTACGTATTTCACATATGGATCAGTTGGCGTAGATGGGCTTTTTGATTTAACTTGGCCTCTATTAGGAGATGGAGCATTTTTTGTCCCCTTTTTGCCATTAATCAGATTTTGAATTTGTTCAAGAAATTTGCGTATATCTTGAGAAGGGCTAATAGGTGGTGTCCACCAAGGTGTGTGCCCCATCCAACCAGGACCTTTACCCATTACCAAGTTTCGTTCATCAAGGCCAAGGCGCGTAACATTTTTCCCCAAAGCTTGAATGCGATAGGTCGTCACATTATCCCTTGCATGTTGTCGAGAAGGCTTCCGAGAAAATGTTTGTCTTTCACGAAATACAGTTGCATTTCTGTACCAACCAACAACTCGTCTGCCTCCATTGTCTGGATCTGTAGCTGTCCAGACTACGTCTATGCCAGAAGAATGATCTCCCTCTCCACCAAATGCCTCTAAACGAATTGCCCTGTCTTTATCCTTTTTAATCGTTTCAACATGACCGTAAACGTATCCATCATTAGCTATCAGAAAATTACACACCTCATGACCAGTTTCATTTTCATCAACGTATTTTCCCCCTCCGACTATTTTGTCAGGCTTACCCTTTAGTCCCTCGTAGCGATTCATCCATCCAATATTGCAGAAGAATAAACTTCCCATTTTTCACCTCATTGCTATTGCCCTTGAATGCTTATAAAAGCCCAACTCTTCAGCGGGCGCGGTCTTTTGCGCTCCGCTGCAAGAGCAGGTTCAAGTAAGCCGCTACGCGGCAGATCCACATCCCAGCCTTCGATAGCTTCGTAAATCCCTCCCTGGTTGCAGGGCTCTCAGAATTTCCATCACAATTCTCCTTGGACATTTTCCATCAACCCTTGCGAAAGGAGAGCTGTGATGAACGACTGGTACGAAAAATCCATGAGAGCCCTGCAATTGGGAGGCATGAGCACCCGTACCCAGCAATGCTACACCCGCGCTGTTCGTCAACTGGTCGAGTTCCATGAGAAAACCCCCGACCGCATCGAAGAAAGAGAGCTGGAGGACTACTTTCTGCACCGCAGAAACGTCGACAAATGGTCGC
>JAIPEF010000152.1 GCA_021737265.1 Desulfocapsa sp.
CTCCATCTGCTTCGTTGCTGCATTTTTTATTTAATTTCGACGTACCTTAGTACGCCGAAATTAAATAAAAAATACGCGCCTCGCATATGGAGCTTTTTACTTAGCCATCCTGGGTTTGAGGTTTTTACGAGTTTATCAAAAATGATAAACTCGTAAAAACCAAGTCCAAATACCTTATACCTTACCCATTATACCTTACCCATTATACCTTACCCATTATACCTTACCCTGAGACCACTCTCTTCAGGGAACTCAGAAGATACCGGAAAGGACGAAATTGAATGGGACTGAGTGTTGCTGGAATTTGAAACCCTGACCCCGAAAATGCTTGAGGCACCAGTTGAGGAAACTCAACATCCTCTATTTGGGATCCCGGCAGCGATAAATTTTCAGCCGCAACTGCCAGTGGTATCCTCTTCTTGTCAATCTCAAGCACATCAAGCATGGCCCGATCAAGTGCGATACAATTCTTTGAAGCAGCAAGACAGCCGAGAAAAAGGGAGTCCCCTCTAACCGGCCCCCTTCGGTGCATCACCTCTATACCATCACCAAGTACAAGAGTGGACGGGAGGAGTTCCTGTAAATTAAGAATCATCCTGGCAAAAACCTGCCGTGACTTACCGTGTCGCATATGTAACCATGCCTTGCGCGCACCCAGAACGATCCCAAAGATGTTTTTCACAGCCATGGTCACCCCCATCTGTTCATGGGCCTTGAGCCTGGGAAGATTAACAAAAAAATCACAATCCAGAGCCTCAGCAGCAATGGTGACACGGATTCCGCAGGCAAGGGTCCTCATTATCCTTGCCCGAAACGGAACAAACTCGACGGCCACCCCGGAAAGGGCCTCCATAAACCCCTGCTGTTTCAAGACATGAGATGCACTACCAAAGGCAGGCGAATCACCAAGCAGAACTCTGGCACCACGATCAAGAAAGCAGGAAGCTGCAGCCGCAACAAAAAGAGGATTTGAGCAGGCAAGGGGATGTACCCCTGCACTGATCAGATTAGGCTTTAAGAGAACTCGTTTCCTAGAGAAATCTGATGGAATATTGAGTATATCGAGCTGATCCTGTAACTTCGGTTGCAATATCTGAATATCGTAAGAATCACAACGATCAAGACAAACAGGAATTCTGGACACGGAAACCATTCTTTTTGTTTATTATAAAATCACTATTCAAACGGGCCACAGCTCTTGAACTGTTTAGCAATCAGCCCCCCCAAGAGTCCCCCCCTGTAATCAGGAAATTTATGGAAGATGCATCCATATTGCCCATTCGCAACCACTTTCTTTAGCTCCCCCCAGACTAAGAAGCGTACCATTGTTCTTTGAAGAGGCCGGCAGTATAATGACGAAAAAGAGAAGGCTGAAGTGTAGGTTAGTTTACCATATCAATAAAAAAGAAAAAGACGGATTCGTCAGAACGAATCCGGCTTTTTCCAGGAGAAAGGAGAGAAGAGATAAAACAATTTAATCGTTGCACATTTTATGCCAGAAAACAATAAAAGTAAAAAGGACGCTACATCAGCCCATTAGCTTCGGTCAGCTTTGTGAAATATCGCGCTCCCCCCTAAATTAATAAAATTTTTTATACTACATTTTAGAATACAAATCTATTCCTTTTATTATCAGCATATTATAGGGCAAGATTTTTCTACTGAGAAAACTTAGCAACATACTGCCACCTGAAACGAACGAGCTTCAAGCAAAAAAACATCAAACCTCTTACTCTGATGTAAAAAAAATTGAATAAACACAGGGTCCATATTTTCTAACTGATTTTTTGCTATTCCAGTTCACTCCTGCTACACTAGGGGCTTGTCTGAGAATAGACATTTTTTCTCAAATCGAGGCATCTGTGAAAAATAAGCACAGGCATATACATAATATTCCGAGCATTATTTTTCACAAGCAACGAAGCGTTGGGGAAAAAGGGCATTTTCGGTCAGGCTCCTAGATAGACTTCTCTGTTCTCATAATTCACCAGGTGACCAACCATGCTGTTTATATATATTAATCTAGTACTTAGTCTTCTTGGCGCAGCCTTTCTCGTCAAGCACTCTTCGCGCCCTGCTTTATCCATATTGGCTCTCTTGGTTCTTGCGACAGCAACAATTTCAATTGTGATCAGCATGGACTCAACGCTTTTTCATCCAAAACTCCTCATCATCCTCTCTTTTGTTTTCTTCGCCGGCCTCATCACTCTGCAGATATTTCTTTCGCAAAAGAGAACAAAGCCCCCCTCTCCCCTCTCCCCAGCATCAGTTCCCCATCAGGTATCGCCAGATGAGTCAACATGGAAATGTATCACTCAGATTACCAATCCCGACGCACTTCGTTCCGACTGGTATACCTGTTTCAACAAGGTACAACCCGGGATTTGTATGGCACTGGAGGCAGACGAACTGTTCCTCCTCGAAAACAGCCACTCTGTGGAAGCCCACAAGTTATTCATAAACCCAGACCGGGACGAAACTTCCAATCGCAACTGGATACTCAGTGTTCCGGGTTGGATGGATTCCCTTAGTAAGGGACGATTTGTTCATAATCTTACAGAACAATTTGATCAAGAAGAACAAACTCTCCTGGAACAGGAAGGAATACAGGCCCTCCTTCTCGTGCCACTCTTCATTGACAAAAAACTTGTTGCTGTTATCGGGCTCAGCAGAACAAACGAAAACCGTTTATTCACTGAGCAGGAAATTAACAACCTGCTGTTCATCAGTAACATTCTGACCATGGCTATCAGCAACCAGTTTGACCGTGCGGAAAGGAATCGCCTGGTAACCGTAGTAGAGCAGTCCTCCGATTGTACCATTGTCACCGACACGAATGGATGCGTACTTTACGCCAACCCCGCCTGCAAAGAGGTGACAGGTTTTTCAGCTGATGAGGTTGTGGGCAACTCCATCAAAAATCTCTACACGCCCGCCATCCGGAATAACATGTGGCAACGAATGAAAAAGAGCATCACAAGCGGTGAGAGCTGGAGCGGACAGTTCACCAATAACCGTAAGGACAAAACTCTCTACCAGGAGGAGATGGAGATTTCTCCGGTCTTTGATCAGGAAGGCAGGGTTTCCAGTCAAGTTATAGTCAAACGCAATGTCACCGAGAAAAAACGATTGGAGTCCATTGCCGAAGCAGCCAACCTTATGGACAACATAGGATTTATCTTCTCAAGCATCCGCCATGAACTTGGAAATCCTATTAACTCCATAAAGGTCTCACTTTCAGTACTTGACTCCAATCTGGAAACTTATGACACAAAAGATATCAAGCGTATTGTCAACCGCAGTCTTTACGATATCGGCAGGGTGGAGTACCTCCTGAAAACCCTTAAAAACTTTTCCATATTTGAGCGGCCTGAAATCACGAAAACGAACATGGTCACCCTGCTTGACAAACTGATTAAACTCACTGAAAAAGATCTTGCCAAAAAGTATGTCATGCTGGCAGTCAACCATCCTCAGGAACCTCTTACCGGGCTGGTGGATCCAAGGGCCTTTCTTCAGGTAGTGCTTAACCTGGTCGCTAACGCTGTCGCCGCCCTTGAGCAGACAGACAACAAACACATCAGTTTTTCTCTCATGAAAAAACGTGAAGACCAAATCACCTTTATCATAGAGGATAATGGCTGCGGTATGGATGAAGATGCAGTAAAAAACCTGTTCCGCCCCTTCTTCACCACCAAACCGGAAGGTACCGGCCTGGGACTTGTAATTGTAAAAAAAATGTTGTCTAAAATGAACTGTTCCATCACTGCCAATTCTGAAAAGTGGAAAGGAACACGGATAGAAGTCATCATTCCAGCCGCCTGACCATTACTTTTGCTGGACATTACGCACAATTCCATGGTATTTTTTATTCTGATTCACCATAAGCAGCATTAATTATTAATAGCTGAGAAACACAAACCATACCTACTAATCGATTGCGGAGATTTTTATGAAGAAAGTTTTGATCGTTGATGATGACAAGAGTTTTCTGCAAAGTCTAATTGACGGCTTCAAGGCCTATGAGGACAAATTCAGCATCATCACGGCAGGCGATGGCATTGAAGCAGTACAAGCCCTCAAAAAGGAAGAAGTCAGCCTGGTTCTTACTGACCTGAAAATGCCCAGAATGGACGGTTTTGAGCTTGTTGCCCACCTGAGCAGTAATTATTCAGACACTCCGGTTATTGTGATGACAGCCTTCGGCACGCCGGAGATGGAAGAAAGTCTGCGCGCAATGGGAACAATTCAATATATTGAAAAACCCATCGATTTCGCAGTTCTTGTTGAAAAAATACTCAAAGGACTGAAAGGGCCGTCTCATGATCAGGGATACATCACCGGTGTTTCTCTCTCCTCTTTTCTCCAGCTTCTTGAGATTGACAAGAAAACCTGTACCCTTACCATCCGTTCCGGAAACAAAAAAGGGTATATGCATTTCAATGATGGCGATCTCCTTGATGCCAACTACAAAGAACTGCAGGGAAGTGAGGCTGCCTTTGAAGTCGTCAGCTGGAAAAATGTTGAAATTGCAATGGACAGCAGCTGTTCTATAAAGGAAAAAAACATCTCAGAATCCCTTGGTTTTATCCTCCTTGAAGGAAGCCGGAGAACAGATGAGAACGATGCTGCAGGGGAGTTCTCTTCATCAGGTTCGGACGATGAGCCATTCGGTGACCTTGATTCTCTGAACATGGAGAATCTTGACCTGAATCTTGCAGATGAGAATGGGCTGCAATCACCCGCTGCATCAGGTGTTGCATCGAAAGCGCCAGAGCTCTCTGAGGCAGTAGCAGCAAACCCTGTTCTTTCTCAGTTCGTAATGATGCTGAGTTCCTTTCCTGAAATCGAAAATGCCACAGTCAGTGCAAAAGACGGTACAACTCTCCACCAGGAAGGTAATCCCGACAGCAGCATAGCAAACTTTATCACTTATGTGGCTGTAGCCGTCGAACAAATCCAAACGACTATTGGCGCCTCTGACAAACAGCATACCATTTTTACAATGAGTGACGGCTCCAAACTCATTGTCCTCTGTGGTCCGGAGGTCATTGTTGGCCTGACAGTCGGCAGTTCTGTATTTCCTGTTCCGATTGCCGATGGATTACGTCCCGTTCTCCGTAGAATCACCCTGTAGCACAGGGTGGAATAGAAACCCTTATATTTCATTCTTTTGAATCAACAACTCTATCAGGAAATCTCATAATGGACTCATTGCTTCAGGAAATAAATATGCTCCCCAGTGTTCTGGGATGCTTTGTATTTAATGATGAACATCAAATTGCCGGCAGCAAAATGCCCCCGATATTCAAAGAAAACAATATCACAGCCATTGGCAACCTGCTCTCCCGTATCATTCAGATGGGCACCATGGCTGAGTTCGTCTTCACTGATATCGAAATCAAGTATAATGAATCCCTCATTGTGATCACCCCCCTGTCCAAAGGAGCACTGCTTGTCATTATCTGCGAACCCAGTGCAAATAAATCTTTGATTAATATGACCACAGGGATGTTATCAAGAGACATTGAAGCCGCCATAGCCAAGGGGATTACCGGAGCGCCGGTCGGTGGTAGTACAGCAGCACCGGAACCGGCAGCACCAGTCCAAGAAGCCCTAATTGACGAAGCTTTGGCTCCCGTCCTGGAAAACGTTAAGGATGCTCTGGCCCAAGCCATTGGGCCAATAGCCGGGCCGGTCATGAAAGACACCATTGAAATATGGGCACAACAGGGGACGCCCTCCGCAGACACCCTACCCGCCCTTGCCAAACTCTTATGTGATGAAATAAATGACAAAGAACTGGAGAAAGAGTTTATGGCTGAACTCAAAACGATCACTGGCTGATTGTTTCCTGCAAAACACAAAAAAAGGGGTGCCGGCACTCCTTTTTTTTGTATCTATTCCAATCAGTAATTATATATCTAAAGTTTCCTGTAAATTTTCATAGTTCAAATCCTTGAATTATCATGCCACCATGCGCAATAGCGTTTTGACAAAAGAATTTTGCGATCTTTGCATTGGTAATGGGAAAACCGATTGAAAATCCTCGCTCAATGCAGCTTCAGCCATGATTCTTCTGACATCTGAAAAAGCAAATCCTGATCTGCCTCGGATTTTATACTTGCGATCCGGTGCAGTTTGTAGGCAATCCGCATAAATCCATGTCAAGGTTGTAGCCATCACACAGAAGTTGAGGTGATTTAACACCGCATCAGCATTTCTGGTTTGAGATTTGGAGCTTCCAATCTCCTGCTTGATTTCTTTGAAACCAGATTCTATCTTCCAGCGCGCGCCATAGTATTCGATAATTTGCTCAACAGAAAGCGTCATATCTGTGGTCATGAGGGCAACGTATCGGGTTTTCCGGTAACACCAAACAACTCGTACCGGGCATTTCATCGTTTTCAACATAACAGTCTGTGGATACGCCTGCACTTCCCTTTTTTTGCCGTACAGAAAAACCGTATATACCTAGCCTTTTCCTTCCCTTTGGCTGCACAGTCATCCACAGACCCCAGACGTTGGCCATACTTTCGTGGGCGACCAGCCTTCCGCTTTCCTGTAGACGCAAGGGCAAAATCATACAGCGTAATGTTTGTGCGCATGCGAGAAAGCAAGTTGAAACAACCTTCACTCCCGCGATCTAACCTGGACCAGAGGCCATCGTTGCCAAACCAGCTATCTGTCACAATCAATACGGATTGCTGGAAAT
>JAIPEF010000153.1 GCA_021737265.1 Desulfocapsa sp.
AGAATTCGGGAATGACAGTCGTGGGCAGCACTCTGTTGAGTTGTGATATCATTGAGTTGCATGTTCACGTCATCCCCGAGTGTCGTTATCGGGGATCCAGAAAATCGTTTCTGGCTGAAGATTGGTGGTAATCAGCTTATTTTTTTAAGTCACCAAGAATGAAGATTGCTTGGCATTGGTAGAGATACTTTTTTTTGTTGTCTTTTTGTTTCTTTCCGGCTTGATGATGCTCTTCTTTAAGGGGGGAAAATGTAGGGATGATTATCGAACATACTCTTCAATTGCTGCCGGCAGCCTTTGCCGCCCACCTTGGTGGCCTGTTTGGCACCAGATTTATGTGTTCTCGAGTGCAACCGGGAATGGTGAAGAAGTTTTTAGGAATTATGCTGCTTGGACTTGCTGTGAAAATGCTGACCATGGTGTGATCAATACCTGTCTTTAAGCGGGGATTCGTCAAGCAAAAAAGGTGCATAAAAAAAGGTGCCGGCAGAAAAACCAGCACCTTTCTTTATGCTTGTTTTGCAGGAGTCGAAGAAGAATCGTTACTGCGTCCTGTAATTATTTACCGGCACATCGTTTCAACAGTTTGGCCGTACTGATACGCAGGCGATCAATGGCCCTCGCCAGATCTCCAATTTCATCCTTGCTGTCGATTCCAACAACCTCATCAAGTTCTTTGCCAAGACTAATCTGCTTTGTCTTTTCCTGGAGTTTAACAAGGGGTGATACCACCCCACTACTCAGGAAAAACCATAATACAGCCATTATCAATACAATGCCGGTGGCGCCAATGGCAAACAGGTTGGTTGCCCCTTTTTTGGCTGCAGCGATGGCGTCATCAATGGGGACATAGACCACAGAAGTGGAAACGATCTGACCTGCACGCCAGTCATAACCGTGCTCAGTTCCATAAATCTCTATCTGGTCTTTGGGAGCCTCTTCCACATCTCCATGACAACGAAGACAACCTTTGTCCACTGCAATAGGTCGGGCGAAGTAGTAGAATTTCTTGCCGTCTTTCACTATGGTTCCTTCTCTATTTTTTAAATCTTTATTCGCATCAAACTCTTTGATGAATTGAGTTTCATTGGCATCCGCCTTATTCGGAGGATACAGAGGGTCAATGGTTGCCTGTTTGAATGTGTATCCTGGAAAACGTTTTTGATAATTTTCCCATACCCCACGAGCCACGACAAAGCCGGACATAATTTCCGGGAAAAAACGATCTTGATCAACAATCTCCATTACAATTGGCCGCTGTTTGTTTTTGAAAAACATCCTCGACGAATCAATCATGTTAAAGACCATCTCTCCTTTTGTTTTCGCCTCCTCCATGGCATTCTTCAGGCTGAATTGATAACTGGCATAAGCTAGAAGGACACAGGCAATCAGGCTCAGGACTCCGATAACAATGGTAAAGCGAATTCTAATACTCATCTCATCTCCTTTTTTTGAGGGGTCTTTAGGACGTCCTCTTTTTCAAAATTACTGTTCAAGAATACGTTTGAATTCCACACGGTTGTTAAGTGATTGTTCATCGGCAAGACCATTTGACTCAAGGGGCATGGTGTCCCCATGCCAGATAATCTCAATACGCTTGGGATCAATTCCAAAATTTGCAACCAACTGGTCTTTTATCATCTGAGCCCGTAATTTTGAATTTTCAAGGGCAACCTTTGAAGATAGAGGTAATCCCATGTGAGTTGAAATTTCGAACCGAACATGTTGGAGGGCATCATTTTGGAAGGCCTGTCCAATTCCAGCAAGCTGTTTGATTCCTATGGGGGTTAGCTCGTTCGTATACTGAACAAAATCGATCTTGTATTGCAGGACAGGGCCATTGAGGAGCAGAGATGTGTTTGTGGCAATTTTCCCCCGGTAATCCATGACCGCAAGAACTTCACCCACTGTCAGTACTCCTCCTTCCAGAGCTTTTTTCTTGGCTCTCAGGCGAGCCAATTTGCTTGCAGTCCGAGAGTCATCCGGCATAAGTTCTGCCGCTATTCCATAAGATTCGACAGCCTTATCCAGCTGACCCTGAAAGATGTAAATGTCACCCATTCCAACATGGGCTCTACCCATTTGGGGGTCATAAAGGGCAGCCTTCTGATAATAACTGAGCGCCTTGTCATATTTCCTGTATCGCTCCAGGGTGAGACCATATTTATAATTTAAAAGTGGATCTTCCGGGCATTTCTTGACAGCTTCAGTAATAAGGGCTCGCCTTTTTCTTAGATCCTTTTCTGCCGGGATAGACTTTTTTATAGCCTTACAATCAACAGCCAGAGCGGGTGTTCCAGGAATAAGGAAGGGAATGATTAACAGAAGTAAGTACCATGATTTTATTTTCATTCTTTCACTGCGTCAGTACGCGTTGCCTCAGTTAATATTAATAATATTTCTTACTAAAAAAGCCTGTCACCATGACAGCTTCATGATGAAAAAAAAGGAGATAGTCCATCTTTGAGAGGGTAACGACAGGTGAGATTTGTACCCTTAAAACCCAGCATAAAAAAAATGTATCATAACCCTCTGGATTATTACAACAGATAATTAAAAAATCTTCAATAATGAGTGCAATTATTTCTTAATTTTATAGATCCAGTTCAGGCGAACCCGAAAGCTATCAAGGGAAATGTAGAATACATATATACACCGGTCAACGTATGAGAGACAGTTATTAAAAGGAACTGTCTGACTTCTTCTTTCCAAACAGAGCGGTCAGGAATATCCCTGCTTCATAAAGAAAAAAGAGGGGGATGGCCAGGAGACCGGTGGCCATAAAATCGCCGGCGGTGAGGAGAAATGCAAGGAAGACAATGGCAGCATAAAAGTAGATTCGTTTGCTGCGGAAATGCGCAGCCTCTATAAATCCAGCCTTGCCTGCCATCACCATGAGAAAGGGAATTTCAAAAGAGAGGCCAAAAGCGAGTACGGTACGGGCAACAAAGGTGAGGTATTTACCGAATTTTGGCAGGGGTTCAAGATTCTCTCCGGCGTAGCTCATGAAATAGAGGAGCATTCGCGGCAATACTCCGAATAAGGCAAACAGCGCTCCGCCAGCGAACAGGAGAGTTGCCCAGAAAACCACGGTGACTGCGAATTTTTTCTCATTGCTCCGAAGACCGGGGGCGATAAACATCCAAATCTGGTAGAGCGTATAAGGGAAGCTGATAACTAATCCGATAAGCAGAGAGAGTTTCAGGTAGGAGAGAAAGGCCTCGGGCAGGTTGGTATAGACCAGACGGTCTAGATAGGGGCTGGCATCAAACAGGGGAACCATGAAAAAACGGGCAATATTTTCTGAAAAGCCATAGGCAAGTCCGGAACAGACGGCAAGGGCCACAAATACTCTGATAAGCCGTTGGCGCAGTTCTTCATGGTGAGGCCGAAACTGTTCAAGGCTTCTGACAATGAGGGACACTAGCTCTGTTGCGCCCTTGTTTCAGGGCTTTCCTTCTTGTCTGCGGTGGGGGGCACTTGGCTCTCTGCTTCTGTAGTGGGTTGTTCCGGTTTTACATCAATAATTGCAGAGGAACTTTCTCTGGGGTCATATGTTTTCCCCTGGTTACTGCTTTTCCAGCTATCATCGGTTGTACTCAGGATATCGTCTTTGATGGCCTTGGCAGCCTCTTCAAGTTCCGGTTTGATCTCGTCGAGCGGGTTTCCCTCCTCCGTCAAACTCTCTTTCAGGGTGTTGGCGGTTTTTTTCAACTCGAGAATTCCCTTGGCAACAGATCGGGCAAGATCCGGCAGTTTGTCGGGGCCGACAACGATCAGGGCCAGAGCCAGTATAACTATGAGTTCAGGGAGACCAATACCAAACATACAGATAACCTCAGTTTTCGATGACCGAATGTCCACCAACTGGAACATTCCAACCATTGACCGCAAATGTAAGGTATTTGCACAGGGGTGTCAATGGCAGAGCTTCTTTTCAGGGGTGGCCAATGGCATCAATCGTCTGGTAGTAGTGCTGGAATACTTCCACGGGCACCTGGGTGTGCCAATGACCACTTATTTGGGCGAGAAAGAAGCAGAAGAAAAACAAGCCAATGGTCAACCCCGGTAAAAGGAGGGGATGGGTTTGTTTTTTTCCAGGGAGGGACAGGGTCAGGCAATTCGGGGCCGGGCAGGCCTGAACACATTCCAGGCAGCCAATGCATTCGGCATTGCGGACAGTACGCCTGTTGGTGATGGTAATGGATGCGGGACAGACGCGGTCACATTTGTTGCATTCGATGCAGGTGTCAGGGTCTCGTCGAACTTGAAACGGGCTCGCCAGGGCAAGCAGGCCGAGCAATCCGCCATAGGGGCAGAGATAGCGGCACCAGAAGTTTCGTAAGAAAAAGGAGACAAGAATAATACCGAACATAATGGTGCCTGCGAGCATGCTTGGCTGGAGGAAAAAGTGCAGCATCTTGGCATCGCTGATCAGGTTATAGGGGGAGTTATGGAAAGCCGTAAGGCTCATAAGATCCATATTCCAAAGGATAAGGTAGACAAAAAATCCCAGGAGCAGATACTTGAGACCGAGGAGGGGAATATCGATCCAGGCCGGCAAAGAAAACAGGGTTCGCATCTTTTTGCCCGCCCGCTCGGCAAGGTTGGAGGCAAAACCGATGGGGCAGATCCAGCCACAGAATCCTTTACGCAGGAAAAGGCTTATCAGAAGTACTGCCAAAAAAATGGAGAGGCCTGCAGGGTGAATGGTGTCGAATTCCGCCCCGGACAGCAGGCGTTTTAGGCTGACCAAAGCACCTAATGGCAGGAATGCCTCGACGGCCGGTGGCCTTATGACAGATGTATGGGCAGTTGGGCCAATGGCCCAGATGTAGAAGGCATAAAAACGGTAGCCGATATAGAGACAGAAGAGGGCAAAAAGCGATTGGCAGAGAAAACGTAACTGGTTCAGTCTATTCTTCATAGATGCTGTATTCTGGGGCATAAGGGTGTTCCCTGAGTATGAGAATGAATGGGTAGCGGCTGTGACCCAAAATACAACAGAGGGACACGATATCCTTGATTTAGATCAAGTACCAGTAAAATAATGGCGCTTCCTGAATATCAATCGGCAAAGGATTGACTTTCATGTGGGAGACGACTATATTGATGCGGTTATCGTTAGAGAGGATAAGTGCGTTCTGGTAGTGTGTTTTTATTTAAACTATCAAGACGTAGAATAAGAGGAGTGAAACAGGAGAGAGTAAATGTCCAGTGTGGTCGTTGTTGGTACTCAGTGGGGAGACGAAGGGAAAGGGAAAATAGTTGATCTTCTGACCCGCTATGCAGATTGTATAGTACGTTTCCAGGGCGGTAATAACGCTGGCCATACCCTGGTTGTAGATGGACAAAAATTCGTTTTTCATATCATCCCCTCTGGTATTCTTTATGAAGAGAAAAAATGCATGATCGGAAACGGGGTGATTATTGACCCCGGTGTCCTCCTCGGTGAAATTGAAGAACTCAACGGGAAGGGCCTGCCCGTGACCCCTGAGGGTCTGATGATCAGTGAAAACGCGCACCTTATCATGCCCTATCATCAGAGTATGGATCACGCCAAAGAGGCAGCCCTTGCGACCGGCAAAAAAATCGGAACCACCGGGCGCGGCATTGGTCCCTGCTATATGGATAAAGTTGGACGTGTGGGGATTAAAATTGGAGATCTTCTTGATGATGCCCTGTTTCGCGAGAAACTGCAGATCAACGTGGAAGAGAAGAACTTCATGCTCACCACTAAATACAATAGTGCCCCGGTATCCTTCGACACCATCTATGCTGAGTTTCAGACCTTTGCGGAAAAACTGATTCCCTTTATCGGCAACGTTTCCGTGGAGCTCGATACAGCCCGGAAGGCCGGTCAAAATATTCTTTTTGAAGGTGCGCAGGGGACACAGCTAGATATCGATCACGGAACATATCCTTTTGTGACCTCTTCCAATACAATTGCCGGAAATGCCTGTAACGGTTCCGGATTTGGTCCTGCCCATATTGATTCTGTAATAGGAATTCTCAAGGCCTACACCACTCGTGTGGGAGAGGGGCCCTTTCCATCTGAGCTTTTTGACTCTGTTGGTGAAGAGCTGCAGAAAAAGGGTGGTGAGTATGGTGCCACCACAGGTCGTAAACGTAGGTGCGGCTGGCTTGATGGAGTGGTTGCTGCAGACGCAGCCCGCCTCAATGGTTTGACCGGGCTTGCCATCACCAAGCTTGATGTCCTGAGCGGTCAACCAGTGGTGAAGATGGCAAACAGTTATGAGCTTGATGGGAAAAGCATCTCTGCTATGCCGTCAAACATTAACCAGGCTGCAAGAGTTACTCCGGTATACGAAGAAATGGCTGGCTGGGATGATGATATTACCGGTATCCGGGCCTATGACGATCTGCCGGTTCAGGCACAGGATTATATTAAACGAATTGAAGATTTCACCGGTATTGAACCGGTTATTGTTTCAGTGGGACCTGATCGTGATGAGACAATGTTGCTTAAAAACCCTTTTGAGACGAAATAAGAGAGAAATAAAAAGTAATTATATTTGTAACTATTCAGGTCAATACCGGAAATGTGTAAAAACCAATGCACTGTAACTGTTCATCAGTGCCCCATATGCGAGAAAGAGGTCTGCGAAGTGTACTAGTTCGTACATGAGCAGGCCGATGACGAAGCAGATGGGGTG
>JAIPEF010000015.1 GCA_021737265.1 Desulfocapsa sp.
ATTGAGCGAGGATTTTCAATCGGTTTGCCCATTACCAATGCAAAGACCGCAAAATTCTTTTGTCAAAACGCTGTTGCGCATGGTGGCATGATAATTCAAGGATTTGAACTATGAAAATTTACAGGAAACTTTAGTATAACAATAACATTGTATAAAATACAATAATTGTAGTAAATTTCAAAAAAATTGTTTTTTCCATGCGAATGGAAGGGGTTAGTGTAAGAAGAAAGTGAAGAAAACAAGTAGATTTTATTTTAAGATCATTGCCGCGAACAACTGTCCGCTTTATGAACAGGGAGAACTCCTTTCTCTCTCCGACAGGGCCCTCTATTGTCCCAAAAATAAAGCTACCTGTCTGATTCTTGTCCGGGAAATGACCAGTCTTCTTTTTGAGTTGCTTGATGATGAGCCTGAGACAGGAAAGAAGTCAGAGGAAATCTACAGTTGCAGCGGCTGCCTGGGACTCATTAAATTCAACTTGATTTCAGAAGAAAAGGCGAGCCGGGGAGAGCCGATTTCCTCGATACCGTACCTTGCGTTCACAGATAAAGAGGAGCTGGCTGCCATTCGTGCCCATCCCCTGATACAGGCAATACCGGAGCCAGAGCTTTTCAGAGTAGTCAGTTGTTTTCGCAAGGAGCGCTTACCTGCAAATTCAGCTCTTATCACCAAGGGAGAGCCCTCAGCCCAGTTTTATCTTCTGCTTTCTGGAGAGGTGGTGGTCAGTGACGGTTTCCTGATTATTGCCTCCCTCTGTCCCGGAGATATTTGTGGTGAAATGAGTTATTTTGGTGGCGGAGTAGCTGGGGCTGATGTCAAAACCACGAAGGAGACCGTGGTACTGTCCATCCCCACCGATGTGTTCAGCAAACTTCTTCATGATATCCCGGAGCTGCAATTTTTCATGTCTCAAACCCTTGCCAAGCGTCTGAGTCAAGCCAATGCGGGGCATTTGGATACGTTCGGGGCAGGTATGTGCGGCTGGCTCAATGAGATGCCTCCGGCTGAACTGATGCAGATTCTTCATATGCAACGAAAGACCGGTGCCCTTGATTTTGAATTTCCCCAGAGTAGTGGGACTGTTTTTTTTCGTGAGGGAAATGTGGTTGGTGCCAGCTGCAGAGGAAAAAAAGATAAGGAAGCAATTATTGCGGTATTGCTGGAGACAGAGGGGCGCTACACCTATACAGCAGGCCTTTCTCCTGAAAAGATGCAGGCTGCTGAGATAGGAGGTTTTATGGTGCTGCTGCTGGAGGGTATGAATCACATTGATGAGTCATCAGAAGAGGGTGTGAGGAGGCGCTGACTCGAGAAACGGTGGCAGCTCCAGGATTTCCATAAAACTGCTGACATGGTATTCTGCCGGAAGCCTTTTGTTTTTAAAGGCGATCAGTCGCATATCACAGGCTGCTGAATGTTCGCGGTCGATGATGGAATCACCAATATAAATGGCTTCACCCGCTTTGCAGTTGCAGTGCTCCAGGATTTCCAGCAGGGCATCCGGCGCTGGCTTGGGGCGCCTGGCATTTTCTGCCGTCATAACCTTGGTAAAATAGTTTTGCAGTTTGAAAATTTCCAGTATCGGCTCCATGGTATTGGTTCGATTGGTGGAGACAGCAAGTTGATACCGGGGTTTGCAAATATCCAGAAACCGGACCAGGTCCTTTTCTATATTCATGTACTGCAGAAATGGCGAATAGCCGGTTTCCTGCCGATAACTGTCAACTTCATCGAGGTCCTGGTCAGGGTAATGGCGAAAGATGTGGCGGGTTGACTCCATCACATTATGAATGTGGACAAATTCCAGTTCTTCCTCATCCATTGGTGGGTAGTCAAAATGCTGGAGCAGGTAATTGTAATAGGTCTGGTTGGCAAACTTGGAGTCAAACATCACCCCGTCACAGTCAAATATTACGAGCTTGAGTTTCATTTCTAGAAAAGTATCTTTTGCAGCCATTTCACGCCGAAGATAAGCAGTTGTTCGTCATCTTGGCAGCGTTCTTTCTGAGCCGGATAGTCATCCTGCTGCGGTAAATTTCCCCCATCTAACAGCTTGCGGAACTGGTCAAGGTCGTAGAGCGCCAGTACAAAGAGCTCTGCCTGTTGCTCCGTGAGCCGCATACCGCTGCGAATTTCTTCGTGTTGCAGAAGAGCCGCCACTTGGTCATTGAAGGTGTTGTAGCTGTCCAACCCTTGTCCCTTGCTGTATTTCTCTGTAGTCTGCTCCTCCTGTTCCTGAAAACCATGGCAGTGAGACTCTTTAAGGAGCACAAAAAAATCTTCCATGGAATTGTCGGCCCGGCGCATGGCGGCCCTGCCCATGGGGTATGCGCGACAGGCACCGGGTCTTCCCGGATACACAGTACATCCCTTTTCCGAAACAAAAACACAGGAGGCCTTGCCGTCATCAACCATGGTCAGGTAAAAACGGGGAAAGACATCCTCGGTGTCCTGCTCCTGTATCACATAGCGATCAAGGAAGGTACTGGAGTGGAGTCCTGTCTCCTGTTTCAGGCGTAAGACATCGTATGGACTCAGGGCCAGTTCTAACTCTCGACAACAGTCGGTGAAACAGTCCACATCCGGATGGCAGGAAAAGCTAAAGAGCTCACCTGCCTCGATCCGGGTAACGTTTTCCGGAAGCCGCACCTTATCCATGACTGAGGGTTATGCCTCTTTTGCAGGCCACAGAGTGAGGATCGGGCTTGCTATAAAGATCGAGGAGTAGGTACCAACCAGGACACCAAGGAGCAGGGCCAGGGAGAAGTCATGAATAACTGAACCACCAAAGAAGAAGAGGGCAATAAGGACCATACCTGTGGTGAGTGATGTAACAAATGTTCGACTCATCACCTCGTTGATACTCTTGTTGATCTGTTTGAGCAGAGAGTGATCTTCTGATTTCTGTATGTTTTCACGGATACGGTCAAAGACAACCACCGAGTCGTTCAGAGAGTAACCGGCCAGGGTAAGCAGAGCTGTAACGATGAGGAGAGTGATTTCCACATTCAGAAGCCAGCATATGCCGAGCACCACAATAACATCATGGAATGTTGCAACGGCTGCAGCCAGACCAAAGCTAATGTTGAAGCGCATGGCCAGATAGATGATAACACCCAACAGTGAAATAAAGATGGCCTGGATCGCTTTGTTTCGCAGGACCGCACTCACCGAGGAGCCGATTTCCGATTGACTCTCCAGAACAAACTGCCTGCCATCAAGTTCTGTTGTCAGCAGGGTGCTGATCTGTTGGCTTAGGTCACTGACAACATGTTCTGCTTTTTTGATTTTGACGATCAGTCGGTGTTCACCTTCAACTTCCTGAAGGTTTATATCTTTCATGTCATTTTTGGCAAAGGCCTTTCGCACTTCATCCATGGTGAAGTCACTGTTTGCTTTATACTGCAGCAGAGAGCCTCCGGAAAAGTCAACACCCATATTGGCCTTGCCCCGGGCAATCTGGATAAAGGCGATGATCCCGATAGCGACCAGGACTCCTGAAATACTAAAGGCAATAGTGCGAAGACGCATAAAGTCAAAATTCGGCTTCTTCACAAATTTCATGAAGTTCAACTTTTTCATGGCCCGGAAGGAGTAGAGGATGTCAAAAATGAGCCGTGAACAGAAGAGAGTTGTGAAGAGGTTGAATATAATACCCAGAGAGAGGGTGATGGCAAAACCCTTGATAGGGCCGGTACCGAACATGAATAGGGCCATGGCAGTGATCAGCGTTGTGACCTGGGAATCAACAATGGTCCAGAAGGCTTTGCCAAAACCGCCATCCACACTGGACTTGACAGATTTGCCAAGGTCGTACTCCTCACGCATTCGTTCAAAAATGAGAACATTGGCATCCACAGCCATACCGACGGAGAGGATAATACCGGCAATACCCGGCAGGGTCAGTGTTGCATTGAGAATGGCCAGGCCGGTAAAGAGAAAGAGGATGTTCAGAATCAGGGCACTGTTGGCAATGATACCGGAAAGACGATAGTAAATAGCCATAAAACCCAGGACAATGAGGGCTCCGAAGAGACCGGCAGTCATTCCCTTATTGATCGAATCCTTGCCAAGGCTGGCTCCCACGGTCATGTTCTGGATGATATCCACAGGAGCAGGCAGGGCACCAACACGGAGGACAATGGCGAGGTCTGCTGCATCTTCATGGGTGAAGCTGCCGCTGATCTGGGCAGAGCCGCCAAGGATTTTTTCCCGGATAACCGGAGCAGAGCGTACCACATCGTCAAGGACAATGGCCATACGTTTGCCCACGTTTTCTTCGGTGAGTTTGGCAAAGACCCTGCCACCTCTGGATGTAAAATCAATGGAGACATAGGGTTCATTGAATTGATTGGAGATACGTACCTGGGCATTTTTCACCATTTCTCCAGTCATCAGGATCTTGTTTTCCAGGAGAATAGGGCGGATGATTTCATTGCCGGTTTTGGGGTCGGTATCTTTTTCAATATAGATTCTGGTGTCTTTCGGCAGACGATTTTGCAGAGCGCGGTTGAGCTTTTCCACGTCTGCGGGACTGGACCAGTCACCGTCCCACTGGGCGGCAGTCTGAGATTCTGCTGCAAGTTGTCCGAGGTTTGTTCCAGCGGTATCAGCCACCCGTTTGAATTCCAGCTGGGCCGTTTCGCCAAGCAGCTTGAGGGCACGTTTGGCGTCTTTGACACCTGGGAGCTGGACGACGATCTCTGCTTCTCCCTGGCGGATAATCACCGGCTCTGCCACACCGAACTGATCAATTCTGTTCCGGATTATTTCAAGGGACTGCTCAACAGCATGGCTGCGGATAAAGTCAATTTCCGAGTCCTTGAGAGTCACTGTGATCTTGGGAAAGGAACCTTCCTTGGCATCCACTTTCACATTGATTTCATTAAGGGTCTCTTTTACCACCTTGTTTACTACATCGACGGCACCGGAGTTGGGCAGGGTGAAGAGAACAGTCCCCGGATCTGATTGTGTCCGCACTGCACTTATGCCCTGTTCTTTGAGATTGTCTTTCAACTCAGTGGCTGCAAGTTCCAGAGAGTCTTCTTCGGCTTTATCAAGATTTACTTGAAGGACAAGGTGCATGCCGCCTTGAAGATCAAGACCAAGGCGTAAGCCTTCAGGGGCCATGTATTTCTGCCACCAGTCGGGAGTGGAGCTGTAAAAAGAGGGGATTATAGTGATGATGGAAACGATAATCAGAAAAATGACGGCGGAAAGTTTAAGTTTCAGTGATGTGTTCATTCAGGTTCCTGGGATAAGTAATACGACCGGTTGATATGAGAAAATACTTTTGTACCTCTTCAGACACAGGTAGTGGTGTGCTGCTGAAGAGTTACACCATTGCATATGACAAAGTGACACGATTATACTGTACTGCCTGAATCTTGCAAGGTTTCAGCGCTATTTTTTTTGTTAATGGCAGAGGCGTGGCATGCTGCTCCAAATCCATTGTCGATATTGACCACAGCAAGCCCCGGAGCGCAGCTGTTGAGCATGCCAAGCAGTGCGGCTATGCCGCCAAAACTGGTGCCATAGCCGACAGAGGTGGGGACAGCCACAACGGGGCAGCTGCACATACCGCTGACAACGCTGGGCAGTGCCCCTTCCATGCCGGCCACAACGATAACAACAGAGGCAGCAGTGATGACCTCCTGCCTGTTGAACAGGCGGTGGAGACCAGCTACTCCGGCATCGTAGTGACTGATGACTGGATTGCCAAGGCTTTCAGCCGTTACCTTTGCCTCCTCTGCCACCGGGATGTCAGATGTTCCGGCACAGAGGATGACAATATCCCCTCTCACCCGTGTTCTGTCAGCCTGCGGCACGTTGCAGGAAAGCATCCTCGCCTGGCGATGATACCTGAGTTCCGGCAAGCGGGCTCTGACCAGGTCAGCCTTTACTGAATCTACTCTGGTGGCGAGGAACAGGGAGTTCAGTTCGAGGAAACTGTTTGCGATGTTGATGATCTGTTCACTGCTTTTTGAGGCACCATAGATCACTTCCGGCATTCCGGTACGGAGACTCCGGTGGTGGTCGATACAGGCGTCTTTGATGAATTGCCCGGGGAGATGGCGCAGCTGGTGCACGGCCTGATCAACAGAGAGCTTTCCCTGTTGTAATCCGGTGAGGAGTTCCTGTATGCTGTCCTGATTCATTGGCGGTCAGTTTAAAGTGGAAAGTTAAAAGCGAAAAGTTTAAAGTATCATGATAATAAGCTAAGGTAAAGAATTGTAGTACTCTAATTTATATTTTAAGGAGTTTGATAAATGAGCGATGTGAAGCTTCCACCCTATATCCAATTTTTGCAGCAGGAAAGCAGTTATCCGCACCCGGCGGCTGCTATCAGTCTGGTACAGACCCATATCTCTTTTGTCCTGTTGGCCGGTGACTCTGTCTATAAATGGAAGAAACCGGTTAATTTCGGGTTTTTAAATTTTTCCACTCTTGAAAAAAGAAAATATTACTGCGAGCAGGAATTGCAGTTGAATCGCAGGCTTTGTCCTGATCTCTATGAGAAATTGGTGAGCATCAATGTTGATGGGGACAGTTTCTGCTTGAATGGCAGTGGAGAGGTTGTTGAGTATGGCATCAGAATGAAACGCATGCCTGAAGAGAAAATGATGGGCAAGGTCATGGACCGGGGTGAGTTGAGTCGGAATCATATTGACGCGATCATTGACAGACTTGTTCCTTTTTACCTGGCAGCGGCAGGAGACGAGGCGATACAGGAGTTTGGAAAGGCCCGCTCTGTTGCAGTCAATGTCCTGGAAAACTTTGAACAGACAGAAAATTTTGTCGATCAGGGGGCCGTCAGCAGGAGGCAGTTTGATATGATTGCCAGCTATTCCAGGGAATTTCTGACTCATGAAGACCGATTTCAGGCCCGGATTGACGGGGGGAAGATACGGGATTGCCACGGAGATATGCATTCTGCCAATATCTGCCTGACTGAACCAGTCTCTATTTTTGACTGTATTGAATTTAATGAACGATTCCGCTATACGGATGTGGCAGCTGATGTAGCCTTTCTGGCCATGGATCTGGATTTCCATGGTCAGGAAGGACTCTCAGAATATTTTATAGAACAGTTTGTGGAAAAATCGGATGATCCCGGACTGTTGGAGATGCTTAATTTTTATAAATGTTATCGCACCTATGTGCGCGCCAAGATAGCACTGTTCACCGCCAGTGATCCGGCAGTGGATGAGAAGACATCTGCTGTCTATACCCAGCAGGCGAAAAAACATTTTCTCCTGGCAGAAAAGTATGCCGCAGCCTGAGAACCTTCTCCTCGTTTTCTTCGGGATGATTGCCACCGGGAAAAGCTATCTGGCCTCTGCCTGGGCGCAGCAGTATGGCCTGCCCTGCTATAATTCAGACAGGGTGCGCAAGGAACTTGCCGGTCTGCCCCCTGAGACGGGTCAGCTGGAGGAAGTGGATAAAGGTATTTACACTCCGGAGTTCAGTCGACGTACCTATGATGCACTGATTGAGCATGCGGAAAGTCATTTTCAGGCGAATAAACAGGCCTGTGTAGTGCTTGATGGTTCCTATCAATCCCTCAGTGAACGGGACCTGCTGCGGGAACATTTCTCAGGTCGGGTCCGTCTTGTTTTTGTCCACTGTTTCTGCTCCGAGGCGGTGGTGAAAGAGCGACTGGCTGTGCGGGCTGCTGATCCCAATGCCGTGTCGGATGGAAACTGGAAAATTTATCTTGCCCAAAAGAAGCGGTTTCAGCCGGTAACGGAGAGGGAAGAAGTGATAGAAATTGATACCGATGCCCCGGTAGAGGCACTTGTGGAGCGGGTGAATAAGGAAGTTATGAACATCGAGTGAAAAGATGTGTTTCGTTTGATGTTCGACGTTAATCTTTTGAGTACGAGGTGTGGTATGGCAACACGGATTTATATATTACGATTTCCCGCAGAAACCAGCAACGATCCAATGATCTACCAGTTGGTTAAACAGTATGATGTGGAACTCAATATTTTAAAGGCGGATATCCTGCCCCAGCGTGAAGGGGTCATGATTCTTGAGTTAAACGGGCCGGCGGAGAAGGTCAAAAAAGGTCTGGAATTCCTCAAATCTTCCGGTGTCCAGGTAGAGCGCCTGGCAGCGGCCATCAACAGAGATGACGAGAAATGTTTTCAGTGTGGTGCCTGTACCGGTATCTGTCCGGTGGGTGCGCTGTATATAAAACGCCCGAGTATGGAGGTTATCTTTGACCCTGAGAAATGCACAGGGTGTTCACTCTGTGTTCCTGTCTGTCCGGTAAGGGCCATGGAAGTATCACCGGTATCCAGTGCATTTGCTGAGGCAGAAGAAAAGACTGTTGTTTAGCACCGGCTGAATACGGGCCATATAAGAGCTATGGCCCTGTTTCTTTGATAAAAAAAGACTCAGTTGGCTGGTTCAGGCTTTTTCTCTACAATCTCCTCATCCTCATCCTCACCCTCACCCTCACCCTCATCCTTGTCCGAGGTGAAAAGTGCCCAATCCGGTAACAAGGTGTCCTGGAACCAGGAAGAGAGGTTAAGCCCTGGTGGGTCTCCGGCTTCAAGGCGTTTCAGCAGTTTTCTTGCCTTGGGTGTAATCGTGGCGTCCGGGTAGGTGTTTACGATATACTGGAGACGAGTGATTGCCTCTTCATATTTTTCAGTTCTCAGGTAAAATTCAACCACAAAGTATTCATGGTTGACCAAGAATTCGTTGGCTGCCCTGATTCTGGCTTTGGCTTCAGCAGTATAAGGAGAGCCGGGGAAGGTGCGCAGAAGCTTGGAAAATTCTCTGATTGCATTTTCACCCCCGCTGGTGTCCCGGTCAACACGGTCAATTTGCTGGTAGTGACACATGGCAATCTGATACATGACATAAGGGATTGCTTCATTTGTGGGATGGCGCTCTTCAAACTCATGGTAGAGCATGAGCGCTTCCTGATAATTTTCCATATAATAGTTGCTGTCGGCACCCTTTAACTGTGCCAGCATGGCTTCCGGACTGAAAGGATAGTAGTCCAGGATCTCCTCAAAGTATTTTTGTGCCTTGTAGTAATTCCCTGCGGAGAATTCATCCATTCCTTTGGTGGCGAGCGTCTGGGAGGAGAGTTGAACTTTATCGCTACCTCCAAACCAGGAGTTAAGGGTGGCACACCCGCCCAGTGAGAAAAGAAGCAGACACCCAAGGGCAAGCTTCAGAGAGGATCGCAACAGAGGGAAACAATGGAATGTTTGAAAAAAACGGAAAGCCATAATGATTTTGCTCTAAAGATTGCTAAGATACTGTTCAGCAGCAAGGACAGCTGTAGCGCCTTCTCCTGCTGCGTTGATTACCTGGCGTACTTCTTTGCTGCGAATGTCACCCGCAGCCATAACACCTTTCACCACTGTCCGGGTTTCAAGGTCGGTGGGAATAAAGCCTTCCTCATCGGCATTCAGAACATCGAGGGGCAGCATCTTATTGTTGGGAAGTACTCCAATAAGGATAAAGACTCCATCCACTTTTAAACTTGATTTGTTGCCGTCAGTCCCCTGGAGCTGCAGCCGCTCGACTCCATCCTTTCCTTCTATGGCAGTGGCTATAGTATTCCAGATGAAATCAACCTTGGGGTTGGCAAAGGCCCTTTCCTGAAGAATTTTGTCGGCCCGCAACTCATCCCGACGATGAATAAGGGTCACCTTGTCGGCAAACTTGGTCAGGTGCGCAGCCTCCTGCACGGCAGTGTTACCGCCTCCAACAACAGCAACATGTTGGTTGCGGTAAAAGGGTGCATCACAGGTAGCACAGTAAGAGACACCTTTGCCAGTGAATTCTTTTTCTCCAGGAATGCCAAGGGGACGGGGATGGGCTCCACTACAGATGATAAGTGTATCACAACTCAAGGTGGCTCCGTCTTCCAGTTCAAGGAGTTTGATGGGAGAAGAGAGATCCATGGAGACTACATTGCCGAACATGGATTTCATCTCAAACCGTTTGGCTTGGGCCGTCATCTTTTCAGCCAGGTCAAATCCTGAAATACCGTCCGGAAAGCCGGGGTAGTTGTCGATCCAGTCAGTGAGGAGGATCTGGCCTCCCTCTGCACCTTTCTCTATAAGTAGGTGATCCATTCTGGCCCTTGCAGCATACAACCCTGCAGTCAGTCCAGCGGGACCGCCCCCTAAAATAATGAGCTTATGATGAGTCGTTGCCATGGAAGGAAAATATGGTGCTGGAAAAAAGGATATCAGGTTCTCGGCCAGGAACAGATCAACAGAAAACCGGGATTACCGGTTCTTCCCGATAAACGGAAAGTAAGCCGGAATTCGATTCAGTAGCTCATGGGGGGCCTGGTGTCATAATCCCCCTGAGAGCTATAAGTACTTTCCAGATCACTAAAGGGCTTTTTCAATCAGCTCAACGAGCTGTGCCTTTCCGACAGCACCAGTGACCTGGTCCACCTTCTCACCGCTTTTGAAAAGGATCAGGGTGGGAATGGCGCGGATGCCGAATTTGCCGGGAGTTGAAGGGTTGTCGTCCACGTTCATCTTGAGGATGGTTGCTTTTCCATCATATTCCTCGGCCAGCGCTTCAACAACCGGACCGATGGCCTTGCAGGGGCCGCACCATGGGGCCCAGAAATCTACAAGACATGGGGTGTCTGATCCTATAACTGAATCGAAATCAGCATCGCTTACTTCTTTCACTTTGTCACTGGCCATTGTCTTTCTCCAATCTGAGTGGGATCTTTTCTCGTCTTTTTTCTAAAAAATAAGACAAATATGAATTAATTAATTAATCGTAATGTACCCTTTGCCGTTTTCCATGACAAGAAAAATATGAGTAGCATTCAGACAGCGTTGCAGCTTATTTTAGCAAACAATGCGTATTAACGGTAAAAGGTCAAGGAAGGAAGCTGTTTGACAGATTTTTACAAGTCATGGTATATTCCATTTTTTTCCATAACCAGTCAGATGACTAGCATAGTACAAATAAGGGAGTCAAAATGAACACAACAATTTCTGGAAAAATGTTTGAAATGGCCAAAAAAGTGATTCCCGGTGGGGTGAATAGCCCGGTTCGGGCCTGTCGCTCGGTAGGCTGTGACCCGGTGTTTATCCAAAAGGCCAAAGGTTCAAAGGTCTATGATGTAGATGGCAATGAGTATGTGGATTTTGTCTGCTCCTGGGGACCGATGATCCACGGCCATGCCCCTGATGAGATTGTAACAGCTGTTAAAGAGACAGCAGGGGATTCCACATCTTTCGGCGCTCCCACAACCAAAGAAATGGCACTTGCTTCCATGGTTGTAGAGGCGGTTCCATCCCTTGAGAAAGTACGTTTTGTTAATTCCGGCACCGAGGCTACCATGAGTGCAGTACGCCTTGCCAGAGGGTACACCGGCAAAGATGTTATTGTGAAGTTTGATGGTTGTTATCATGGCCATGCGGACTCGTTTCTGGTGAAAGCCGGCTCGGGGGTGATTACCCTTGGTATTCCGGGAAGTCCCGGTGTACCCGAAGATATCGTAAAAAATACCATATCCATTCCCTATAATGATGAAGAGGTACTGGAGAAGACCTTAAGAGAGAAGGGAGATACCATTGCCTGTGTGATCGTAGAACCGGTTGCCGGGAATATGGGTTGCGTGCCTCCATCTGAAACTTTTTTGCAAAAGTTGCGCGACCTTACTGCCGAGCTTGGAATTATCCTGATTTTTGATGAGGTTATCACCGGTTTTCGACTTTCCTATGGTGGGGCCCAGGAGCACTTCGGTATTATACCGGATCTCACCTGTCTAGGGAAAATTATTGGTGGTGGCCTCCCGGTTGGTGCCTATGGCGGCAAGGCGGAGATCATGGATCAGATTGCCCCGGATGGGCCGGTTTATCAGGCCGGAACACTTTCTGGCAATCCCTTGGCAATGGCTGCAGGAATTGCCAATCTCAAACTTCTCCAGAGACCGGATTTTTATAAAGAGTTGAACGAAAAGGCTGAGTTTTTTGCAGATGGGTTGAATAAGGCAGCAGCGGCCGCAGGAATTCCGGTAACTCTCAATCGGGTTGGTTCGCTCATGACCGGATTTTTCACAGATAGTCCGGTAACCGATTTTAACTCCGCCATGAAATCTGATGCTGATCGCTACGGAAAGCATTATCGTCAAATGCTGAGCAAAGGAATTTACCTTGCCCCATCTCAATTTGAAGTTGCTTTTATTTCAGCTGCCCATAGTCGGGAAGACCTGGAGAAAGGTATAAAAATGACTGAATGGTCATTCAAAAAATTACTTGAAAAGTAAAAAAACCGTTGACTTTGACGGGTGGGCATGCTAACAAATTCGATCGTTTGCCACAGAGTTTTTAGTGCCTTAAAAATTATTTGCTTGGTTTCTTTTACAGTAAATAATTTTGTGAAGGCACTTACACCCCTCAAGGGGGTACTGGACTGAGTCTCGGCTTACTTATCGTTTTCCGGGGAAACAGCTCCACAAGGTGGTAACAAAAATGGCTAAACTGAGTACCGAGATGATTCACCTGCTCGGGAATTACGGACATATTGGGTTTACCTTTGTGGCCGCGATTTTCATTGGTCTGGGCGGCGGTATCTATCTCGATGAAAAATTCTTTGATGGAAGCACCTCTCCCTGGTTTACCTTTATCGGTCTTGCCTTTGGGGTCGCTGCCGGATTTAAAAGTCTGTTTGATATTTTAAAGACTCCAGCAGCCAAATCAAAGGATGAGGATTCCGAAGGTTGACGGGCTGTGCTTGATATTTCTTTAAAACAGGTACAGGCATTAAGCTTTGGTTTTCTGCTTGTGTTGAGTGGTGGCTCATGGCTGATTATGTCCTGGCCCTTTGCCCAGTCGGTGATTGTGGGCGGAGTGATAGCCATAGCCAGTTTTTTTTCAGGACATAGGGATATTTCTTCTTTTCTCAAGAGTTTTGAACCTCCTGTTGAGGGCAAAGAGGATGAAAAGAGGAGCGGTGGTAAATCCATTTATATTATTAAATTTTGGCTTCGGCTGGCTTTAATTGCAGTTATCCTGCTATTCTTTATTAAGAGTGGTAAGGCAAATGTGATTGGGTTGCTGCTGGGGCTATCAACTGTAGTTTTTGCCATTATTCTGACAACGCTCAGTGTGGCAGGACGCTACTTTTTAAGCAGGAAAGGGTAAGAGGGAACGTTATGGAACATCCGATATTATTTATTTCGATTATTCTGGAGAAACTTGGACTGCCGATTCCACATGGTCCTATAGGGAACACCTTTCTGGAAAAATTATGTGAACCGTATATGACCTATACCTGGTTTGTTATGATTTTCCTGGTAGTGGTTGGAAAGCTAACCCTTAGCAACATTGAGATGATTCCAGGGAAAGGACAAAACTTTTGGGAACTCGCAATTGGTGGGATGTACGACTTCTTCAATGATAATATGGGTCGTGAGTTGACCGAAAAACTTTTTCCTATGATCGCCACCTTTGCACTGTATATTGCAGTTGCAAATCTCATCGGTCTTATCCCAGGGTTTATGTCTCCCACCTCTTCAATTAATACCACCCTGGCACTGACCATCATTGTCTGGATAACCCATCATATCATCGGTTTTCGTGCCCATGGTGTGGGTTACATCAAGCATTATCTTGGACCCATTCCGGTTCTTATTCCGCTGATGTTTCCCATTGAGCTTATCAGTAATATCGCTCGCCTGCTCTCACTCTCCATTCGTCTTTTCGGTAATATTATGGCGAAAGAGACCCTGCTCGGAATTCTTTTCATGCTTGCCGGTGCCTATTTTGCGCCACTGCCAATCATGCTGCTTGGGGTACTTGTCTCTCTGGTTCAGGCCATGGTTTTTGTACTGCTCACCGTTGTCTACTTCGGTCAGTCCAATGAGCATGCCCATTGAAACCCAGGAATAAAGAAGGTTGATTTTTTAATATAGTAGGAAGAAGGCCAAAATAACAAAACTTTTTAAGGAGAAACACAATGGAAGGAAATGCTTTAATGCTCGGACTCATCTGTATTGGTGCTGGTCTCTCAATTGGACTTGCTGGTCTTGGTGCCGGTATTGGTATTGGTAACGTTGGACAGGGTGCCACCATGGGTCTTGCCCGTAACCCGGAAGTACAGCCTAAACTGATGGTTTTCATGATCCTCGGTATGGCTCTTGCTGAGTCTTGTGCTATTTACGGACTGGTTGTTTCCCTGATCCTGCTCTATGCTAACCCATTGATAGGCTAATCAGGAATCAGTCAGATTGGCCTTTGCATATTGCAGAGTGCGAATCGTTGATTTGAAAAAGGCTGCAGAGGAATCTGCAGCCTTTTTTGCGTTTGCAGGATTTTACTATTATCCTATAACTTGCTTGCATAGCTCATTGTTTGCAAAATCAATGCACACTGTACCTGGGAGTGCACCATGTCTGTGCAGGCCGGCTTGTGAACTATAGTGCTCCCCCCCTTATGTGAGTCAGCGTGTTGTGGCCGTGCACGCCCTGAAAGAAGGTCCCTTGGGGTGGAGATGGGGTGCTCCTGAACAGGTACATATGAAAAAGATGGAAGATGATATAATTGTTCACCCAAGCCGAGGGGTTCGTGAAAAAAGTGTCCCAATGCGTGGGCTTTTTCTGGTGAATCCCACCGAGGCGAGAACTGCCATCCAGACACTTCTTGATCGCGGTGGGGATCAGCGATTCCTGTTCCATTCCGGATTAGTAGTGAGCCCGGACGATGATTTCTTTGTTGCAGGACCTGCAGTAGGCGCTCCCATGGCTGCAATGATCCTTGAAAAGCTTATTGCTCTTGGGGCCAGATGTGTTGTTATGGCAGGGTGGTGCGGAGCAGTTGATCCGGCTTTGAACGTTGGCGATACGGTTCTTGGAGGAATTGCCCATCCCGGTGAAGGGACATCGCGCTACTATGGCAGGGACGATGTTTTCCAGCCAACTTCCAGGTTGCTTGAAGAGCTACGGGATTCTTTTAATCTGACAACACCCGTACCGGTTTGGTCAACGGATGCACCCTATAGAGAGTCGAGAAAAATGCTTATGGCACTTGCCAAGCGATACAATGTATCTGCTGTGGACATGGAATACTCTGCACTATGTGCTGTGGCTGCTTTCAGGGGAGTCGATTTTGCCTCTCTGTTTCTTGTCTCTGATGAACTCTGGAAACAGGACTGGCATCCGGGATTCAATGGAAAGGTCTTTAAGAGAAAGAGTAAAGCCCAGATAAAACTGCTTATGAAACTTATTCCCCATTTATCCTCCTTCAAAGAGGCTTAGATCATGTCCAGCTTTCACCTCGTAAGCCTTGGCTGCGCCAAAAACCTTGTGGATTCTGAAGTGATGCTCGGGCTGCTCCAGGAAAAAGGGTGGCAGCTCACTGAAGATCCTGCCGCTGCCGATGTGCTCATCGTTAATACCTGCGGTTTTATCCAGCCAGCCGTTGAAGAGGCCATAGCGGTCATTCTTGAGATGGCCTCTTACAAGGAAGATAACCCCGGGAAATATCTTGTGGTCACCGGATGCCTGGTACAGCGTTACCTCTCAGAGCTCAGTAAAGATCTGCCTGAAGTCGATCTCTTTGTGGGAACAGAAGGGGTAGGAGAGATAGCAGAGCTTCTGCAAACCCTTTTGGACGGCAAACAGACTGAGAAGTCTTACTGCCCTGAACGCTTTCTCATGGATGCCTCTTTTCCCCGTATATTGTCCACTCCGTTTTTCAGAAGCTCAGTTAAAATCACCGAAGGCTGCAACAACCGCTGTACCTATTGTATGATTCCTTCCATCAGGGGGGATCTCCGTTCACGGGAGATCGATGATATTGTCCGCGAATTACAACATCTTGAAGCAAGTGGAGTGAAAGAGATTTCTCTCATTGCCCAGGACCTTACTGCCTACGGCAATGACCTTGATAACCAGACCAACCTCATCGCCCTCCTGTCCCGCATATTAAAAGGTACTGATTTTCCATGGCTACGTCTGATGTATCTCTATCCATCCGGGGTGAAAGATGAACTCTGTGAACTTATGCAAAGCGAGGAAAGAATTCTTCCCTATATGGATATTCCTTTTCAGCATGTCTCTGACTCAATCCTTCGCAATATGCATCGGCGGTACGGGTATGGTGATCTCTGTAATTTTATTGAGAGGGTCAGAACGGCGGTGCCCGACATAGCATTACGGACGACGATGATGGTTGGCTTTCCCGGTGAGACCGAAGAAGATATTCAGCAGATGGAACGTTTTCTTAAACAATATCGCATCGATCATGTCGGAGTATTTTCCTATACCAACGAGGAAGGGGCGCGCTCCGAATTTTTTGCCAACCAGTGTCCTGAAGGGGTCAAACAGGAGAGGATGGAGCGAATTTTAGCGTTGCAGGCAGAGATTTCTAAAGAGATACTGCAGAAGTATATTGGTCAGACTGTTCCGGTGCTTGTTGAAGGTCTCAGCAGGGAGACAGATCTTTTACTGGAAGGCAGAACGGTCTATCAGGCCCCTGATATTGACGGCTGCGTCTATATTAATGATGGGATTGCTAACCCCGGTGATATTGTACAGGTCCGTATCACCGAGGCACAAATATATGATTTGGTAGGAGGAATTGTCAAGGAGGCGTGAGGCAAAGACTACTTTCTTGCATTCACCTGTTCCCGTAGATCCTTTCCAACTTTAAAGAAGGGCAGTTTCTTTGGTTTTACCTTAATTTTCTCACCTGTTTTGGGGTTGCGTCCTTCGTAGGAGCCGTAATCTTTAATAACAAAACTGCCGAACCCCCTGATTTCAATGCTGTCTCCATTAGTCAGCGCCTCAGTCATGGTCTCAATAATGGTGTTTGTAATTGCAGCAGCCTCCTTGTGCGGGAGGTCAATATCCTGGGACAAAGCTTCGATTAATTCAGATTTGTTCATGCCTGGCTCCTGTTCTTTCTAAATAAATACAGATAGTTCCGTACTCTTTAGAATTAAAAAAATGAAATTTTATCAGTGTAAACAGTAAGAAGAAACCTTTTCAATAAAAGGTGCGAGTAACAGAAGGTTGCACCTGTTTGACCCGACTTCCCACAATCTTACCTGATAACTGTCCAAATTTAATCAGCTATTTTTTTGTTTGTAAAGGGATTTGTTTGAAAAAATCTTTTTTAAGTCATTTTTATTGAGAATTTTATATTTTCCGACACCCAAATTATCAAGCCCCAGACTTCCATAGCTCAGCCGTTTTAGTGATTGCACAGGATAGCCAACGGCTTGGAACATTTTTTTTACCTGACGTTTTCGACCTTCATGGATGGTGATGGTTATTCTGGTATTGAGTTTATTTCTCTGTTTAATCCGTACCTTGGCGGGGGCTGTTTTTTTCTTCTCAACCAGGACACCCTTTTCCAGTGCCCGAATGGCTGTTGGTGCTGGAAATCCTCTTACTTCAGCCTCGTAGGTTTTAAAGACTTCATTGCTGGGGTGGAGAATGGATTGTGCAAGCTCACCGTCATTGGTGAGAAGGAGTGCTCCTTCGGTATCAAGGTCCAGTCTGCCCACAGGGAAGACCCGTTCTTTTATTCCCTGGAGGAGTGAGGTGACAATTGGGCGCCCCTGGGGGTCGGAGAGTGTGGTGACATAGCCTTTGGGTTTGTTTAAAAGGATATAGATGTGCTGTTCTTCACCAAGGACTTCCCTGTTGTCAAAAAAGACTTTCTGTTTACCCGGTACTATCTGTGCCCCCATGGCAGTGATGATCTTGCCATCGACCTTTACCCGACCTTGAGTAATATATTCCTCTGCTTTTCTGCGTGAGGCAATACCTGCTTGGGCAAGGAATTTCTGTAAACGAACAGGTTTTTCCATTACATTTCCATACTCTCGCCCTGTCTGGGAACGAACGCCTGGTAGCCCATCTGCTGCAGATGCTTACAAAAGGAGAGCGATTGCTCCTCTTCACCATGAACAACCGCGATTTTTTTGATTTTCAATCCAGATTCTTTCAAAAACCTTGTCATTTCATCTCGGTCTCCATGGGCGCTGAAGCCTCCAAGTTTCTTCACCTCGGCAACCAGGCTGTATTGGGATCCATAGAGCTGGATTTCTGGCGGTTTCCCCTGTCTTCCAGACTGTCCATATTCAAGACCGAGATCCAAAATCCTTCTTCCCAGCGTGTTTTGAGCCATGTAACCAACCACCAGGATGGTGTTTCTTTTATCTCCAATTCGATGGCGTAAGTGATGAAGAATACGCCCCCCCTCACACATTCCAGAACCCGCGAGAACGATATGGGGTTCACTGGAGCGATTCAGCTTCATTGACTCCTCAACGGAATTGACGTATTGAATCTCTGGGAACGAAAAGGGGTTTATGCCCCGTTCTAGAAACGTTTCATGGGTATCCTCGTCGTATGTCTCAGGGTGTTCACCAAATACCGTTGTGAGATTGGTGGCCAGTGGACTGTCAATGTAAACCGGCAACTTAGGGACTTCGTTTTTGAGATAGAGTTCATGGAGAAAATAGATAATTTCCTGGGTCCTGCCATAGGCGAAAGCGGGAATCATGATAACCCCACCTCGGCCATAGGTTTCTTGTATAATCTCTTTCAACAGTGGCTTGAGATCCAACACCGGTTCATGGATCCTGTTTCCATAGGTGGATTCCATGATTAGCAGGTCAACCTCCCTGTCTTCCTTGTTAAACTCTCGATTGGGATCCTTGATGATTGGCTTGTCGTAGCGTCCCAGGTCGCCTGTATATAGAACTGTCTTGGATGTACTGTTCTCATCGACCCGAAGGCTGATCATGGTCGAACCTAAAATATGGCCGGCGTTATAAAAGGTTGCCGACATGTTTTTTCCTACACGAACAGGTTGCCTGCAGCTTGTCGGTTGGAAATAACCAATAGCTCTTTCAGCATCGGCTGTGGTGTAGAGAGGCAAAGTCCTAACTAAATGGAATCGATCAAGCAGTTCGTCGATGAGCTCCTGGTTTAAGCGGTGTGGTTTTGATTTGAGTGACTTTTTTAATTTTTTTACCTCCTTTTGGGAGACAGCAATCTCCGATGAGGGGTTTTCCAACTCATACAGGAAGCGTTTGACGGCCTTATAGTTAAGGTAAGAACTATCAGACTCCTGGATCTTGGCAGAATCTTTTAGCAGATATTCACTGGCATCCGCAGTTGCTTCGGTACAGATAATGTGGCCATTAAAGCCATCCTGCTTTGTGACGAGCGGAATCCGGCCACAGTGATCAATGTGTGCATGGGACAGCAAGATATTTGATATCAGCTTGGTATCAAACGGAATAACAGAATTCATCTCTCTGCTTTCCTGTCGCTTACCTTGAAACATTCCACAATCGAGACAGACAAGGTCATCACCAGACATGACAGCATGAAGAGAACCGGTTACCTGCCTGGCAGCCCCATGAAAAGAAATACGCATTAGTTTCTCCTGTTAAATTAAAAAGGTACTGCCTGTCGCCAAGAAAATAGAGAAGGATTTTCCATGGCTAACGAAGGCGAGGGGGGAGCAGTATGTCTATACGGGAATCAACATGTTTGCGGGTGGCGTCATCCACCTCAAGAACATCCGTGTACCAGGGCTTCATGCGGCAATCAAAAATAACCGGCGGGGTAAGGCCCACATGGAAACGTTTTATGTTTGTTGTTGCTCCGTGAATATCTGCAGCCGGTTCAAATCTGGTGAAAAATGTCCACAGGAATTCCTGGACGGAGCAGGTTGCCTCCTCACAGTTGTCGACCAGGAGTATTGCCTGCCAGTCACTGAACCGTAGGTCTTTGGCTATTTTTTCAGCAAGCTCCGGTTCATTTTCATAGGCACTGCACTCGATTACCAATGTTCCAGGAAGGTATGGTTTGAGCCGCTGACAGTCAGCTGGCAGGTCGCCTGTGAATTCAGTGGGCAGGTCCCGGACCTTCTCCTTTCCGAGGCCCAACATCATGGCCTTTGATCCCTTGTTCACCGAAGGTCCGGTATAATCGAGGGTGTCCTGTGAAACATTTGCAAAAACAAAGAGATCGCGATCCCATTGGATACGTTCAAGGACGTGTGTCCAGAGTTTCGGAAAATTCGTGATATCAATATCTCCGTCAGTAAGAATAAGGAATTTGGTCAGTGACAGTTGTCCTTCTCCCAGCACCCTCAGTCCACAGGCAAAGGCTTCACGCGGGTAACGATCAGCGACCCGTGCTGCAGCCAGACAATGAAATCCAGTCTCGCCAAATGTTTTAAGTTCGCGTACCCCCTTCATAACTAAAGGAAAGAGTGGTGAGAGCAGATCCTGGAGAAAATCACCAATAAAATAGTCTTCCTGTTTCGGGCGGCCAACTATAGTCGCTGGATAGATGGCATCGTTTCTGTGGTAGAGATGGGTAGCCTGGAAAACAGGATAGTCGTGCTGCAGGGAGTTGTAGCCATAATGATCACCAAAAGGTCCTTCGGGCTTGCGTAAATGCGGCGGCACCATCCCCCGTACCGCAAATTCGGCATTGGCCACCAGTCGGTGACCGCCTTTTGGATCGGGAGTCATCTCCAGTTTCCTGCCAATTAAAAGGGAGGTGAGCATCAGTTCCGGAATGTCTTCAGGAAGGGGGGCTATGGCTGAAAGCATGAGTGCTGGAGGACCGCCAATATAGAGAGTCATCGGCAGGGGCTGGTTCAGCTTTTCCGCCTCATGATAATGGTAGCCGCCACCCTTATGGATCTGCCAGTGGATTCCGGTGGTTGTCTCATCATGACGTTGAATGCGGTACATCCCGAGATTATGTCCTTTACCGCCAGGGTGCTCCGTGTAGACCAGAGGGAGCGTCACAAAGGCACCACCGTCACTGTGCCAGGAGGTGAGCATGGGGAGACTGCCAAGACGTGGCGGCAGTTGACAGTTTTCAAGGATTGGCCCATTTTTTCTCGTTTTCAGACCGATTTTCAGACCGTCCAGAAATAGACTGCGATTGTCCCAAAGTGTTTTTGCCTTGAATGGCATGAACGATTCAGTGAGATTCACCAGATCCTGAACAAACTGCTGTGGTCTCTTGCCAAATGCCAGTTCCAGCCGTTTTGCAGTTCCAAAGAGGTTGGTGACCACCGGAAAACTGCTGCCTTTGACATTGGTAAAGAGCAGCGCTGGCCCCTGGCGTTCAATAACACGGCGGTGGATTTCTGCAATTTCAAGGTAGGGATCAACCTCCTCATCAATCACAAGAAGTTGATTCTCACGGCGCAGCAACTCAATAAAACTGCGGAGATCAGGGAGGATGTGGTGTGCCATTGTTGCTGTTCTTAATTGTGGGTGTGACGGGACTGTTCGAGGAGAAACAGTTCATGATATTCGTCTTCACTCATATTGTTTTTGAGGACACCGGTGAGGAAATGGACAAGTTCCTGAATTTCTTCACTGGATAGTCTGGAAGCTAGTGTCTCTACTAGAGCCGGCCGTCCCATAAGCTGTAAAAAAGAGGCAACGGACTCCCGGTCAAGGTCAAGATTGAGGCCGAAGCACATCTGATGGGGGTCACGATTCATGGGGTAAAGAAAAATATATTAATCAGTAGTGAGTAAACGCCAATGGACCGATCTGCTTCGAGGACCATCAAATTCGCAGAAATAAATGGTCTGCCAGGTGCCGAGCTGTAATCGGTTATTACTGATCATGATAGTGAGCGATGCTCCCATTAATGAAGACATGATGTGGGAAGGTGAGTTCCCTTCCATATGCTTGAAAGGGTACTGAAGGGGAACGATCTCTTTCAGTCCGTTGACGAGGTCGGTCCGAACATCGGGATCGGCACCTTCATTGATGGTCAACCCTGCGGTGGTATGGGGGTTGAAAAGATAGCAGATGCCGTTTGTAATTCCTGCTGCTGTCACCTTCTTTTGCACCTCGCTGGTGATATCAACGAGGTGCATATGCTGGTTGGTGGAGACACTAAATTTTCCATTGTTCATGGTTGATTGTTTACTGTTTGGACAGAAAGTCTGCGACTCAGTTGTGCTTACTTTTGCAGCTGCCAGCGACCATTGCGGTCACGACATGCTGTTGAATAGACAGTTTCCACTTTTCCATCAATCACACTCTGAATTTCAGCCTGACGACAGGGCTGGTTAGTGGATGGGTTTGAGTAGGCCGGTTGTGGAGTCACCTGGTATTGATTGCCGCTGTCAGGGTTGCGCCAGGCATTGCTCTGTCCTGAGACACCGCGTTCATAGACATGGTTCAGCTGCTCTCTGTCATATTTATCCATCTCGTTGCCTATCATATAGCCAAGCATGGTTCCCACTGCTGCCCCGATGAGCGTGGCTTCAGTGTTATGACCAATGGCTTGTCCGATCAGGGCCCCGCCTGCGGCACCACCGGCTGCTCCTATTCCACCTTTGGTTGGTTGGGCGCAGGAGGAAAGAAGGATGGAAAGAACAAGAAGAACTGGAATAAGTGCTGTGCATTTCATGGGAGATCTCCTGTGGGTGGATGATTATCGGATGTTTCAAAAACATCGTCCTGACTTTATTTATATCAATCTTTTTCAAGATTGTAAAGTTGTTCAAGGTGGCTTTTACTGTGCCGAAGCTCATCAATTTCTTCGAGGAGATCAAGGACAAGTGCAGTGCCCGGGAGATTGATACGCAGATCTTCCTGGAGACGTATGGATACCTGGATCCGTTTAATCTCAACAGCGGCGAATCGCCACTCCCGGGGGCTTTTGCCCTGGGGGCTGAGAATGCCTTCGTCGATGAGGTCCTGGATAAACTGGGCATGAACCCTGCACAGCTTGCAGAGCTCTCTCAGGCTGTAATCGCTTGCTTCATCAAAGACTGTATACTGGAGTTCTGTGGTCATGGTCATACTCCAAGATGGCTTCGGGGATTAAAAGACATACTCTTCTCCATGGTGCGGTAAAGCTCTTTCTCCTTGTCGGTCTTAGGGCGCGGTACGATGATTGCCAGGGTCACATACTGGTCACCACTGGCTGAGGCGGAAGAAAGCCCCCTTCCTTTGAGACGCATTTTTTTTCCGGTCTGCGAGTGTGGTGGAATTTTCAGCTCCACTGTTCCGCCTAAAGTGGGTACCGGGATTGTGGCCCCCAGTGCTGCCTCCCAGGGAGAAACGGGCAGGGTGAGCATTATATCGCGTTTGTCCGGGGTAAAGTATGGATGCTTGGCAAAGGCGATCTCGAGGAAGAGATCACCTTTTTTCCCACCTCCCATGCCGGCTTCACCCTGGCCTGTCAGCCTGATCTGTTGGCCTTCGATGACGCCCTTGGGGATGGTAACCTGGAGGCTGTGCGGCTGGGTTGCCACATGTCCGGATTTATCAACAGTCGGTCGCTGCAGAGTCAGAGACTGTTTGCTGCCTCGATAGCTGTCTTCCAGTTGAATGATAATTTTGGCATGGAGATCCTGTCCTTTTCCTGAAAATCGGGTATGCTGTCTAGCGAATGGATCTCTGCGACTTGCTCCGCCCTGTGCTCCAAAAAGAGATTCAAAGAAATCGCTGAACTGCGAGGCATCGGTCTCGGTGTATCCGCCACCATGAAACTCAAAGCCGCTGTCCCAGTTGGGTGGTGGTTTAAAATCCTGCCCGGCCTGCCAGTTTTTACCGAATTTGTCGTACGCAGCCCGCTTTTCTGGGTCCTGGAGAACCTCGTAAGCTTCGCCTATTTCTTTGAAGCGCTGCTCCGCATCAGCATCTTTATTGATGTCCGGATGAAATTTGCGGGCGAGCTTGCGATAGGCCCGTTTTACCCCATCCTGGGTGGCATCCCGATCAATATCCAGGGTTTTGTAATAGTCTTTGTATTCCATTTGGTTTTTTAACCCTTTGTCTGTCTTTCAAGCTTGATCTTATCTTGACACACATTTATCTTAGCGCATACTATATTAAATTAAAGGAAAAAGGTGAATATGACAGAATGTGTCTATCTTATTGGCTGTCGTGCCGTGGGAAAATCAACTGTTGGTGTGGAGCTGGCGGAGAAACTGGGGTATGATTTTCTGGATACCGATACGCTGATAACCGAAAAACTTGGTTGTTCGGTGGCAGAGAGTGTCAGGCAGGAGGGCTGGCAGAAATTTCGAGAGATTGAAAAAGAAGTCCTTTTGCAACTGACGAAAAGACGATCCTGTGTGGTGGCAACCGGCGGCGGAGCAATCCTTCACCGTGATGTCTGGCCGCAATTGAAAAAGCAGGGAGTAGTGGTTTGGCTGACTGCAGATCTGAAGATTCTTTGTGAGCGGATATCCGGGGATCAGAATTCGACGACACTGAGGCCAAGTCTGACCGGAAAGAATGTCTGCCAAGAGCTTGAAGAGGTATTGGCTGAACGAACTCCCCTGTACCGGGAAACTGCAGACTGCATTGTTGACAGTGGAGCTATGACAGTGGCTGCGGCTGTGCAAAATATTGAGAAATATCTCCAGTAATATTATGTTTTCGTGCTTGTCCGGGACACTACCAACATAATGGTACCAATAAAAGGAATATAAAAATGGCTGGAAATACATTTGGTAAGGTTTTTCGTGTCACCACATGGGGTGAATCCCACGGAACAGGGGTGGGGGCTGTAATTGATGGCTGTCCTCCTGGAATTGTCCTTGATCCTGCCCTGTTACAGGCCGAGATGGACAAAAGAAAACCCGGGCAGGGTGGAGCCTCAAGTCCGCGCAAAGAACCTGATCAGCTGGAAATTTTGTCGGGTATCTTTGTCCCTACCGGAGAAGAGCTTCCGCGTACCACCGGCACACCCATATCTCTTGTCATCTACAACAAGGATGCCCATTCAAAATCCTACGATAATCTGCGTGATATATTTCGTCCGGGGCATGGCGATATCAGTTATCTGGCAAAATATGGTATTCGTGATCATCGTGGAGGCGGGAGGGCATCGGCCCGGGAAACTGCAGCAAGAGTTGCCGCAGGAGCCGTGGCCAGACAGGTACTGGAGCAGGCCGGCATAGATGTGCTTGCCTACACTGTGGCCCTTGGAGGGATCAAGGTTGAGGAGAAAAACCTGGAGCTGATTAATTCCAATCGCTTTTTCTGTCCCGATGCCCGGGCTGCAGAAAAAATGGAGGAACGGGTAACTGAGGTGCGTAAACAGGGGGATACCCTGGGAGGTATTGTGGAGATCGTGGCGGATTGTCCCGCCGGTCTTGGCGAGCCGGTCTTCGACAAACTTGAGGCGGACCTTGCCCATGGACTTATGTCCATCGGTGCAGTGAAAGGTGTGGAGATTGGTGCCGGATTTCAGGTCGCGGATATGCTGGGCTCCGAGAATAATGATCCTATTACCCCGAAAGGTTTTGTTGGGAATAATGCCGGTGGAATCCTTGCAGGAATCTCCAGCGGCAATGAAATTGTGATTCGGGTGGCGGTGAAACCCATCCCTTCAATCTCACAGAAGCAGCAGACTGTAAACCTGAAAAACGAGGCCGTGACCATCCAGGTTGGAGGACGGCATGATATCTCCGCCATCCCCCGTATTATCCCGGTGTGTGAGGCCATGGTCCGGCTCACTCTGGTGGACCACCTGTTGCGGCAGATGTCCATTGTTTTCCCTGAGGAATAAGAGATATGGCTACAGAGCAGACAGGTATCCATGAGATCTGGATGGTGAGCCGTGAATATGGCAATGTGGCAGGAGCGGGTGGTGTTAAGGATGTCGTCTCTCAGCTGGCGGTGACCCTTGGCCGCTGGTCGGGGCGTTCCGTGCATGTGGTGCTTCCCTGTTACGGATTCATGGATCCTGAAGAACTCGGGTTCTCACTCCTTGCTGATCCTCTGCATTCGGAGAGGAATCTGGAGTTTGAAGTGGATTTGAATTATCCCAAAAAGGAACGGCGGGAGCAGGTACGGGTCTGGAATGCAAAACAGGAAAGGGTGAATATTTACCTCCTTGATGCCGAACGATTCCGGGAAAAAAAGAATGTCTATACCTATACGGCAGAGGAAGAGGCCAGTCAATCCTGGCAGGTAAAGGGAGACGGGCATTATGACTATTTTGCCATGAATATCCTTTTGCAGAAAGGGACTCTGGACCTGATGATGCTCATGGACGCCCACCCTGATGTGATCCACTGCCATGACGGGCATACTGCTGTTCTGCCCGCTATGATTTCCGAGCATCCCGGCCTGCGTAACTATTTTCGCAGTACCGGATGTGTGGTCACTGTCCATAATGCCGGGAAAGGCTATCACCAGGAGGTGGCAGATATTGCCTTTGCCCATTCTGCTACCGGCCTGCCACTGTCTCTTATTTTACATTCCAGGCTAGATGACTGTTTTGATCCCTTTCTCGCAGGCGCAACTTCTGCAGTTATGAATACGGTGAGTGAAAATTATGCCAGGGAACTGCGGGAAACTGATGATGACCGACTTACCGGTTGGCTGGGCCATGTCCTGCTGGAGAAAGATATTGTTCTGGAAGGTGTAACCAACGGTATAGATCCCGATGCATTTCCCCCAACGGATCACCTGAAAAGCGGTGTCGCTGCCTCCTTTGATCCTTTGGGTAATGCTCCACTTGCTGGTAAAAAGAAGTGCAAAGAGGCGCTGTTGCAGCTGCTGTCGAAAAAAAACAAGATTGATGGTATCCGTCAATCCGGTTTTTTGGATGCTGATGCTTCCAACCCCCTTATTACCTTCATTGGCAGGCTCAATGGCCAGAAAGGAGTGGATGTTCTCACCACTGCTTTGAAGCAACTCCTTGCCGCGAGAACAGATTTCTGTTTTCTGCTGTTGGGAACAGGAAGCCGTCAGGATGAGGAAGCACTGGTTCGACTGGCTGGAAAGAAGGCAAACCTGGGTCGGGTCTGTATCCTTCGCGGCTTTGATACAACACTTGCCAACAAGGTGTATGCGGCAGGCGATTTCTTTGTTATTCCCTCACGATATGAGCCCTGCGGATTGACTGATTTTATGGCGCAGCTCTTTGGCAATTTACCCATTGTCCACCATGTGGGGGGGCTGGTGAAGGTGGTGGACGGAAAGACCGGTTTTAGCTATGAAAAACAGAGTACAGCTACTTTGTGTGTGACTGTGGAGAGGGCATTAGATCTCTTCGCAACAGATCTGTCTGCCATTCGAATGATGCAGCGGCAGGCCGTGGAATTGATTCATAAACGCTACACCTGGAAAACTGTCAGCAAGAAGTATCTGCAGTTGTATAAAAAGGCGAAAAATCAAAAAATGATGGCGTCGTAAAAACTCTTCATCTTGTTCGTTGTTACAATTTTTCTATCATTACGACGTACCGTATGTACGCCGAAATGATAGAAAAATTGCACGCCTCCAATATGGAGCTTTTCACCCTAACTACCGGGCATAAATACTTAGCCATCCTAGGTTTGAGGTTTTTACGAGTTTATCAAAAATGATGGCGTCGTATTTATCCCCCTCAAGGGAGGACTGAAAAGGGTATAACTACTTAGCCGTCAACACCTTCGGCTCTTTATGAACCCTATTTCATTAGGAGAGCAGTAAAGAGTATTGTGTTATTCATTCATTACGTGGAGACTGGGTATGTCGATCAAGATAGGTATTAATGGTTTTGGCCGTATTGGGAGAAGTATTTTTCGTGCTCTTGCAAAAGATCCGGTTTTTGCAGATATTGAGATTGCAGCGATCAATGATCTCACAGATAATGCAACTCTTGCCCATCTTTTGAAGTATGATTCTATAATGGGTGTTTATGATGGTGAGGTGGAGGGTGATGAGGATGGCATTACTGTCGATGGACGCCATATTCTGGTTACCGACCATCGTAATCCCGCCGATATCCCATGGGGGGCTGCTGGTGTAGAATATGTTGCCGAGTGTACGGGCTTATTTCGGGATAGTGATAGTGCTCAGAGACATATCAGTGCCGGTGCCCACAAGGTCGTGATCTCGGCTCCCGCCAAAGGAAATGTGAAAACATTTGTCATGGGTGTAAACGAGGATGAGTATGACTCCACCATCCATCATGTAGTTTCAAATGCCTCCTGCACCACCAACTGTCTTGCCCCTGTCGCCAAGGTGATTTTAGATAATTTTGGGATTAAGAAGGGGCTTATGACCACTGTCCATGCTTACACCGGTGATCAGCGAATTCTTGATTATCCTCACTCTGATCTGCGTCGGGCAAGGGCTGCGGCCCTTTCCATGATTCCTACCAGTACCGGTGCTGCCGCTGCCGTGGCCCTGGTTATTCCAGAACTGAAAGGGAAGTTTGAAGGTCTCGCGGTTCGCGTGCCCACCCCCAATGTTTCGCTGGTTGATGTTGTTATGGAATTGGAGCAGGAGACAACGGCTCCGGAGGTCAACCAGGCATTGAAGGAGGCGGTGAACCGTTATCTCGGTTATACGGACCTGCCTCTTGTTTCCATCGATTTTCAGGGGGACGGACATTCCTCCATTGTTGACGGACAATCCACCAAAGCTCTTGGGAGTACAGTCAAGATCTTGAGCTGGTACGATAATGAATGGGGATACTCCAATCGGATGTTAGATCTTATTCTGCACATGGAGGCCAATAAGGCGCTATAGGGCACTGTTGTGAGTTTAACTTACTAAATCTACTTGAATTCCATTGGAAAGTGGTGTAGGACACTTGCAGCAAATCATGGGGGACAAGTTTCCTTCATTCGTTGGTGTTATTTTTACCTATAGTATTTTTCAACAGGAGATCAGTATGAAAACAACAATTATTACAGTTGCATGCACAGGATTGCTACTGACAGGGACTGCTTTTGCAGGGGGGCATGGAACTCATTGGGGATATACTGGACATGAAGGACCGGAGTTCTGGGGTAACTTGTCCAATGAGTATGCAGTCTGTAAAAGTGGAAAAAATCAGGCCCCAATCAATATTGGCAATCTAACTGAATCTGACCTTAGTCCCATTGCTTTTCATTACAGTAATACATCACCCATGGATATTGTGAACAATGGTCACACCATTCAGGTAAACTATGCGCCCGGTTCCACCATCACCGTAGATAATCACACCTTCAATCTGCTCCAGTTCCACTTTCATACGCCGAGTGAAAACACTGTGGATGGACGTTCCTTCGCCATGGAGAGCCACCTTGTTCACGCTGATAAAGATGGAAACCTCGCTGTGGTTGGTGTGCTGTTTGAAGAGGGTCCTGCCAATCCTTTTATTGATGCTGTTTGGGCCCATATGCCCGGGAAGGCTGGAGAAAAAAAACAGATAGCTGACGTAACTCTTAACGCTACAGATATGCTTCCTTCTGAGCAGTCCTACTATCGATTTAATGGTTCTCTTACAACACCACCTTGCAGCGAGGGTGTACGCTGGATGGTTATGAAGAATCCTGTGACAGTATCCAAAGCTCAGGCAGAGCAATTTAACTCTGTAATTGGTGGGAATAATAATCGTCCTGTACAGCCGGTGAACGCACGGCCAATCTTAGAGTAAGTTATTATGAAATCAGTGATATACGACAGAGGTTTTTTTGCCTTTGTCAAGGATTCGGGAATGTGATTGCGTGGCTCCGGTATTCAGCCGAGACGCCATTTGAATTGTAAACGCCCTGAGGATGTATTTCTTCAGGGCGTTTTTGTATTCTTGTTAAGAGAAGATCCTTGAACTTGTGTGTGAAATGTTTGATACTTGAAGCAGTTGATCGTATTTCTTTGAGAGATAAGTAAAATAATGAGTAAAGGCACAGAAAATATCGAATCAGATGCACTTACCGCCAACCTTCTGCAAACAGCAGAAGAGGTTGTCATAGATCCTCAATTAGAGCTCCTCCTCGATGTTGTTGTTCGCTACAAGGGGCTTCGCAAGACCCTCGAAGGTCTCCTCTACGAGATTTGTCATCCCTATCGTAACTGGACCATCCTTGTCCCGCAGTTGCGCAGTTTTGTCCTTAAAAACAGCAAGTACTACCTGCATCATGAAAAGGGACCCCAAGCCTTTGGTCTCTTTGCCGGATTGTTTCTGCAGGCCATGGAGGATTCTGAGAAAAACAGCAAGCTCCTCTCCCAGATCATTGAATCTCAGGTGGCTTGGGTAAGTAAGATGGTGGATCTTTTTTCAGCAGATGAACTCCATCGGTATCAGTCTTCTCTGAACAGCTATTTTGCTTCGCTCCTGGCCCTTGATGACGGGAAGAGTCCAATCATGATGCACATTGTCCAGGGGCAGCATCCCATAAAAAAACTGGCTACCTCTCTGCTGGCCTATGCAGATCATGAGGGGGCAGAGTTTGACTATCGCCCCATGGCCAGGCTTATGCAGGCTATTTTAAGAAATAATTACGACTACTGGCTGCAGGAAGAGGATCCCTTACCCTGGTTTCTCGATCGTTGCGGAGTACTGTGCGAAGACTTTCACTCCGGCAACCTTTTTTCCGCCATCTCCCATGAATCCATGGCCGAAAACAAGGTAGCAGTGATGGCCATAGATGCTGATGCCTCACCGGTATCGGCGCTGCGTGATATTCTGGATTTGCCCGCCCATGTTGACATCGTTCGTCTCTATAAAGAGATACCGGCAAGATTGGCAGAGGCCGATGGTGATGAGTTGGGAGTGTCCCGGGAACAGGGCTTGCCGTTGAGCCGTTTTGCTGAAAATCAGAAACTGCTTTTTCTCTTTCGGATCATGGATACCAAAGGACTCTATCTGATTCATGAAGAGACCCTCCGAGAGATTAACCGCTCCCTTGTTCAGCTCATTCGCCTCCAGAAGTTTGAGGAGATAGAAGAATTTCTCCTCACTGCCTTTCAACTTTTGAGGGCCAATGTGAGAAAATACCCCCACACCTCTCTGCAGTGTATCCAGGTGCTGGGAGGTGAGGTCTTTAAGCGGAAGAATGGACGTATGGTGGAGACCTTTCTCTGGCAGGTCGTTCGTTTCGGTTTTCAGTACGCCAATGTCATGGGTGTGGATGAAGATTGGCAGCCCATAACCAACCCTGCCCATCTTGCCAATATCAGGGTCTGGCTGAACCTGATCATGCAGGAACCCAAGTGGTGTGCCACCCTGTTTTCCGCTCTTATCATTAATATCAAACTCTCCGGCACCTGTGTCAAGGATACTGATCTTTTTCAGCGTGACATCACCAACCTGCTCAATCACCCCATTGAACCGGTGTATAACCTGACGAAGCAGTTCACCAAGCTTATGCCGGTATTTTTTAATGAGATCGGAGCTGAGGGGGATCTGCGTGAGGTATCCACTGAGTTGGATGAAATTCACAAACGCAGGGATCTTCTCATCCATTTCCTTCGAAAGCAAAGTCATGTAGAGAGTTCCAATCTCATTGTCGATTTTATCCAGGCCATCTTTGTCTTCTGGTTGACAAAAAAGAAAGAAGGACTCAAACCTTTTCTCCCGGAAGAGATCTATTCCGAAGTGATGGCTGGGGGGAAGTTTGTTGATGATCAACACAAGCTGGCAAAACGCATTCGCCAGGATCTTGAGTTTACCGTTATCGATGACCTTTTGTCCTGGAAACGGGAAGAGCGACAGAAGTATCTGGCCAAGCAGGCAGATATTGCCGCTACTGAATTACGTCGCTTTGATCTTCTGGTCCATATGTTTCAACTGCTGCATCAGAAATACAACCTTGGGTTTCAGGAGTTACGAACAGAGCTCGAGCAGGCTGCACAGGAAGGTTTTCCAGAGATGGAGGCTTTGCTTGCAACCCTGGGAAACTGTGAGACTGCCGAGTGTATCGAGGCCCTGCTCCAGGCCCTCGAAGGATTAAAAGAAACCATTCTTTCCCCTGAGACCTTCAAGGCACGGGAGGATATTTATTATAAACGGCATATTGCCGTTGATATTCCATCGGTGTACGGCAGGTACAGGGAGAAAAAGTTCGACAGCCTCAGCCTCAGCTTTCGCCTGGAAAACCTCACCAATATCTTTCTGGAGCTTTTGCCTGAAAGAGTAAACTTGTCTTTCATTACTCAGGCAACATTTTATCGTATTGTCAAGTACCTGAAGCTCTATTTGCGGGCCCTTAGAGTGGATGGTATCTCCTCCAGACGCCTGGATACCTATATCGCTCTGCTCACCAGTTCTCTGAATATCAGGCGTTTTTCCTACACCCAGTATCTTGATATTTTTCGCGGCCTCTCAGAAGGTGTAAAGGATGTAATTTACTCCTATTACACTAATATTCATCAGAACAATCTTTCAATTATTATTCCGCAGATTGGGGCTGCAAATTTGCTTACGAAATATCGCTTTCTCTGGAATGAGGAGGAAAAAGCAAATTCCATCCACAGCCTGTCAGAGGCCTTCCTCAGGGACCTGATTGCCTCTACCTTCGGCCTGCAGCATCTTGATAATTTTATCACCAGGATTATCGGAACCCTGGAGAGTCAGAAAGATATACTGGATGAACGACGTCTTGATCTGCTGATGAGTTACAATCCGGAACAAGCCATATCTCAGCTAAACAAAAAAAACCCCTACACCCATGATCTTATTCATCTTGGTAACAAAGGGCTTAACCTGGTGACACTCAGTGATGATAAAAAACAGATTCCACCAGCCTTTATTATCACCACCGAGATTTTTCGTTGCCGGGAGGTTGTCTATGGTTTTGACAAGGCCCGGAACGATTTGATGCAGCGTATCCGTACATCGTTGAGTGAGCTGGAACAGCAGACAGGAAGGGTGTTTGCAGCGCCGAACAATCCTCTTTTACTTTCTATCCGCAGCGGTGCAGCTATTTCCATGCCGGGAATGATGGCAACCGTCCATAATGTGGGGACCAATGAAGAGTTGATTGATGAGGCTGCAAAGGAACATGGTGATTCCTATCTTGCCTGGGATAATTATAGACGATTTCTCCAGTCATGGGCCATGACTTCAGGGGTGCCGAGGGATGAGTTCCAGACCTTGATGAACCGTGCCAAGGAAAAATATAATGTGAGCCTGAAGGGCCATTTTTCCCCGAAGCAGATGAAAGAACTGGCCCTTGAGTATCACGAGGTAACTCGTCAGAGGGGTCTTAAAATACCGGAAGACCCATGGTTGCAGCTGGTTACAGCCATAGAGATGGTTTTTGATTCCTGGGAGACATCCAAGGCCTCGGATTATCGAAAAATAATGGATGTTTCCGACTCATGGGGAACGGCAGTCATAGTTCAGGCCATGGTCTATGGTAACAAGAGTCAGTCGTCCGGTTCCGGTGTTCTCTTCACAGCACACCCCTATCGTAAGGTCCAGCGGGTGGCACTCTGGGGTGATTATGCCTATGGTGATCAGGGAGAGGATATTGTATCTGGTCTGGTTACCAGTTATCCGATTTCTGTTGAACAGGCCGAGTTGGATGGGCGGGCTGTGGACAGGACTCTGGAGGTTCGTTATCCCGGTATTTATCAAGAGTTGTTGGCGATATCAAGGGAGCTTGTGTATGAGAAGCAGTGGAATCCCCAGGAGATTGAATTTACCTTTGAGGGACCTGATGCCAGCCAGCTCTTTCTCCTGCAGACAAGAGACATGATAACCATTAAAAAACAGGAGCGGTTCCAGGTATTTGCAGAGAGTGGGGCACTGGAGAAGGCCGCTCTTGGAAAGGGGATCGGGGTTTCCGGTTCCGCACTTTCCGGGCGTGCAGTCTTTACCGAAGAAAATATTAAGGAGTTGAGACGCACAGATCCGCAGATTCCACTGATTCTGATTCGTTCCGACACGGTTCCCGAGGATATTAAGGTCATTAATATGGCCGAAGGGCTTCTTACCTCCAGAGGCGGCCAGACATCTCACGCCTCAGTGGTCGCAGTGCGGCTGGAGAAGACCTGTATTGTTGGCTGTAAACATTTAAAGGTGTATGAGACGGGGCAGTATTGTGAAATAGGAAATACTGTGATAAAATTCGGTGATCCTGTTTCCATCGATGGCCGCAGCGGTCAGGTGTTGAGCGGAATGCATGAAACCCGAGAGGAAATGCATATCTTACCGATTTGATAAATGAACTGAGAGGGAAATAATATGGCAAAAAAGGTTGATTTTTTAAAGGGTTCTTCTCTGGCAGCCTATGCAAGAAAAAAGGCAGCTGGGCTTGGTCTGGATAGCAGGGGGAAGAAGCTTGACGACCTTGTGTGGATGATTCAGAAAAAAGAAGGGCATGACAGCTGTTTTAAAAAAGAAAAATCATGTTCTCACACTAGCTGCTGCTGGCAGGCATCCTGTGGAGCCACTATAAAGTAATACCTGAAAACGTTTATGTGATCGGCGTCTTCTTTAGCCGGAAGCCATTGCCCCAAGGTCTGCTTCCATCGGGGCTTCCGGCCTCAACTCCATAGGCGTCACCATCAGATAAATCAGGATCTAAACGGCCACACGCCTAAGCGACCAGTGCCTGAGGATCCTGTTGTATCGTAATGGTCCTCATGTTTTTTGGTTCTTTACCACACAGAGCCCCCTCAAGCGAATAGAGATAATAGCATACTAAATTAAGGAGGATGTATGAATTATCGCATTGAAAAAGATACGATGGGAGAAGTACAGATCCCTGGTGAGCGCCTATGGGGAGCACAGACCGAGCGCAGCCTGCGCAATTTCCAGATCGGTACGGAAAAAATGCCGCCTGCCCTCCTGTATTCGTTTGTACAGCTGAAAAAGGCTTGTGCATCTGTAAATCATGATCTTGGCAAACTTGATAGCAATAAAAAAGAAGGCATTGTTCGCGGTTGCGATGAAATCCTCGCCGGAAAACATGATGACGAATTCCCTCTATCTGTCTGGCAAACTGGCAGTGGTACCCAGACTAACATGAATTGCAATGAAGTGATTGCCAACCGGGCGACGCAGATTCTTAATGGCGATCATAGCGATGAAAACCTGATTCACCCAAATGATGACGTCAACATGTCACAGAGCTCCAACGATACTTTCCCCACTGCCATGCATATTGCCGCTGTTGTCGAAGTAGAAAACAGGCTCTTTCCTGCACTCTCACTTTTACGTGATACGTTGGATGAAAAGGCACAGCAGTATAAAGATATTGTTAAAATCGGCCGCACCCATCTGATGGATGCGACCCCCCTATCCCTAGGTCAGGAGATCAGCGGCTGGGTTGCAATGCTCGACAGTAATCGCAGCCAGTTGGAAGATGCGCTGGAGTATGTACGTGCGCTCGCAATTGGTGGCACTGCCGTTGGAACCGGAATCAATACCCATCCCGAATTTGGCGATCGAGTAGCTGCAAGAATTGCTTCCTATACAGGGAAACACTTTTTTTCTGCGCCCAATAAGTTCCAGGCACTCACTTCTCATGATGCACTTGTTGTGGCAAGTGGCGCTTTAAAGGCCCTTGCAGCAAACTTGATGAAAATAGCCAATGATATTCGTTGGCTTGCCAGCGGGCCTCGCTGCGGAATCGGTGAGATAACAATTCCTGCAAATGAACCGGGGAGTTCAATCATGCCGGGAAAAGTGAATCCGACCCAGGCCGAAGCCCTGACCATGGTTGCCTGCCAGATATTTGGCAACGATACCACTATTGCTTTTGCCGCCAGCCAGGGTAATTTCGAGCTGAACGTTTTTAAGCCGGTTATTATCTATAATTTTCTGCAGTCCACTACTCTTCTCGCCGATAGCATGCGTTCTTTCAACGATAATTGTGCGGTGGGGATTGAACCGGAACTGGAGAAGATCAAAGACAACCTTACTCATTCGCTAATGCTGGTCACAGCTTTAAATCCGCATATAGGGTATGAAAACAGTGCCAAAATAGCAAAAACTGCTCACAGTGAAAAATGTTCCTTAAAAGATGCAGCTGTGAAGCTCGGCCTTGTAACCGGTGAGCAATTTGATCAATTCGTTGTACCGGAGGATATGATCTCTCCTAAAGGATGATGGAATATCAACAGAAGGCAGCACACCTGACACTGGAGGGTTCCCAGCACCTTTGTCCTATCCCTCGGTTCCGATTGGAGAGTATGGCCTGTACTGATATCAGCGCAATCAGAATTATTGTTTTTCGAAACAAAGGAGATTTATTATGAAACCGGACAAGCTCTTTACCCCATTTAAAATAAAGGATTTTACCCTGAACAATCGTATCGGTGTGGCACCAATGACAAGGATGTCATCTTCAGCAGACAGCATACCCCGCCAGGACGTGTTTGACTTTCTGGTTCGGCGGGCGAAAAATGGAGCAAGCATAGTCTACACTGAAGCGATTGTTACGGATTATGAAAGTGCGCAGGGCTATCCCGGACAGGCAAGGATGCTAACTCAACCACAAATAGATGCTTGGAAACCGGTTGTTGAGAAGATTCAAAAAGCAGGTGCCATCGCAATCATGCAGATGTTTCACTGCGGACGCATGGCTTGGCCGGAAGTGAATCCGGCTAACCGCAGCATAGCGCCCAGTACTATCACACCCAAACAGAATAATCCGCTGACTGGGGAACCGTATCCTGTGCCTGAAGCCATGAGCCGGTTCGACATTGAACATGTTATTGCGGGATTCGTGGAGACTGCCAAAGGGGCAGTTGAGGCCGGTTTTGATGGTATTGAAATTCACGGAGCGCATGGCTACCTTATCAACCAGTTTTTATCCTCTTATTCCAACAAGCGTAGTGATGGTTACGGTGGATCAGTGAAAAACCGCTACCGCTTTGCCCACGAAGTGATTCAGGCTGTACAGAAGGTAATTCCTGAAGACCGTTTGTTGATAGTCAGGATTTCCAACTGGGCGATCGCGGACATGGAGGTCTCTCTTTTTGGTTCAAAAGAGGAATACCAGGAGATCATCAGACGCTTTTCAGGGGAACCCATTGATGCCATTTCCGTCTCCACCTACGAATACCACCAAAAGGCCTTTGGTACCGATAAAAACATGGCACAGCTTACGCGGGAAGTGACAGAACTCCCGGTTATGATATGTGGAGGTATCTATGATCGTGCAAGTGGCGAAGAGGCACTCAAAGACGCGGATATAGTACTCAGCGGCAAATCCTTACTCCTGAATCCGAACTGGGTGGAAGACGTACGAGCAGGTAAAGTACTGAGTCGATACAAGTCGAAAGATGCCGATATTGCTTATACTTCAGAACCGCTTCCATAAAACGGCTCATATTTGAAAATGGGTTATGTCTGGAACAGAGGCTTTATTGAATATCAAGGTGGAAGATAATTACGTGGTGTTAGTTCTGTTCCTTGCGGCTTCACCCTCTTAAAGTGCCATCCAAAGCCCCCCCCGGTTCCCTGGTTTTCAACGTAGCCTGAGCCATTACAGGTTGGGCAAGGTAACTCTGGGGGTGCATTGGCACTCGCTCCAATCTGGACATTCTTTCCCTGTTTTTTTTATCGACCATGACACCCCCTTTGATAATAAGCATGTCATGGTTAGGGATTGCTTCACTTGCAATACCACGCTGTGGTGTTATGGTTATAGGTAAGGGAGGTGTTCGTTCTCACTCCCATTACTGAGTGGGAACAAATCATTGAACACCAAAATTCTTTGTAATTGGTGGAAGCAAACTGATGCTAACGTAATGCTCGTTGGGCAATCGACTAAAAACATATGGAGGACGCCATGCATGACAAACAAGAACTGTGCAATAAAATTGTAGAAATGTACCCGGAAATAGGCCAGTGCGAAATTGACATTATGGTGGATTGGAATGACAGCAAAAATGTCTGGGTAGTTGATTTGAAAAAAGACAACCATGAGCTCCAACATTACCTGGAGAAGCCCGATGCTGACAACTGTATGGACAACAAGCAGTGTGTCTCACTGGGCCTGGAGATCGCACAGCTTGTTAAAAATGTCAAAGGGGAGCAGTATTGATCATAGCCTCTGATGAGTTTTACAAGACACGATCCTGTTACAAGTGTCATCGGTCGATTTGATTTACCTAATGCGCATTGATGACAATCTCGTAAAAACCTCAAATTGCAGATGGTTAAGTAAAAAGCTTCATATTCGAGGCGTGTGAATTTTGCTATTATTTCGGCGTACTAGAGTACGTCGTAATGATAGTGAAATTTGCAACAACGAAGTAGATG
>JAIPEF010000154.1 GCA_021737265.1 Desulfocapsa sp.
CATACCGGCAGGGATCCTATAGCGCCCACGCTCCCCGGACCGGAGTTAAGCCCATCACGCTTCTTGAACGCCATCCCCGGTGAACTGGTTGATGGTACCCTCATACCGGTGGATCTCCTCCATGAGGATCTTAAATGCACCATCCATGATCTGGTGAACTTCCTCGCGATCCAGCTTTTCCGAGATCGAGGTATAAGTAGCCACGATTATTCGATTGTCTATAACGTGATCCTTGTTTTGAACAACCGCACCATTTGATTTTAGTCAACGGAGGTTATCATGGCGCATGCTATGAGGATATGTTGTGGCCTTTTTGCCTTCCAATAGTCCAGCGTCAGCTATCGACAGAATACCAACGCACATCGTCGCAATAAGCCCGCAATAAAGTATCATTTAGCCTATTCAGTTGAAAATACTTTTTTCATTTCAAGCTTTACCACGTCCATAAAGGCTTTAAGCGCAGGCGAAAGCCATTTCTTTTTATACCATACCATCAGTATGGCCACTTCAAATGTTCCCTCTTCGTACGGCAACAAGACGAGCCGCCCCCGCTCTATGTCCCGGGAGACGAAAATCTCAGGGAGAATCGTTATCCCCAAACCTGCAATAATGCACGCTTTGAGAACGGCGACGCTGTGAAAGCTCAAGATTTTTTTGCACTCTATTTCCTGTTGCTTCAGCGTTTGTTCAAAAACCTTTCGATAACTACAATCCGCTTCTGAAAGCAAAATTGTTTGCCCCTCCAGATGCTTCGCCTGCAGGAGTGATTTCGATGCCAGAGGGTGATGCGGTGCTGCGATCACAACAATTGGCTCAAATCCAAGGACTTTTGTTTCTAAATCTGCGGAGCGGATGCCTTCGGTCAGAAGGAAAGCCAAATCCGTCACGCCTTTTCGCAGGTCCCTTCGAAGATTTTCATCGGTGCACGTCGTGAATGTTATTCTGACATTTGGAAATTTCAGATGGAAATGATTTATCGCTTGTGGAAGACGGCAGGCTGCCATGCTTTCTGGTACCCGGATGATGAGGTGGCCAATAGGTTCCTTCGTGCCTGAAATATCGGACAGGGTTTCCTCTGAAAGATCTAGCATCTTTTGGGCGTAAGGAAGCAGTCGCGCACCTGCATCTGTCAAAAGAATGCTTCTCCCCAGACGATCAAAAAGCCGGACGCCCAGTTCTTCTTCAAGAATCTGGATCTGAGCAGAGACACTGGATTGAGCGTAATGGAGTTCTTCTGCGGCCTTATTGAAACTGAGAAGTGTGGCCACTGCCTTGAACGTCCTCAGGTGTCTAATTTCCATAGGCATTCCCTTTTGATCATAAATTTCGATCATACTAATCGAAATAAATCGTTTGACTCGATACAAACTAGCCTACTATCGTATATATACATCAAAAGGACTTAGACATCAAATGGAATTTATAAGTGTTTTTCCAACAATCAACATATTGAATACATTCACTTTTTAGAAACCTGCAAAATTTAATTTGCTCTCAGACTCCGAATTAAAAGGCGTCTAAGATAATTGACCAACTTTGACTGGCAACCCATGACAAGAAATAGGATAAGCGATTCATAAATTGAATACGGGAGAGAGGCTAACGAAACAAACTTCACGATGTTGACATTTTGGCTGCAAAAGTCCTTCTTGCAACTAAGAAAACAAATCCGAAGGTAGTGTCTGAACCGATCAAAATAAGGTCTACCAAACTCCACAGGCCTTGTTTGTTAGGAAAGGAGATTTTCGAGTGACCTTTTCTGAAAACGGTGCCAATACCGATATGGGAGATGCCTTTGCCGAGGTTGTACTTATTTCTGGATTTCTCGGAGCCGGGAAGACAACTTTCCTTAGGAATATTCTCAAATGGTCAGGAGACTTGTCCCGGACGGCAGTCCTTGTCAATGAGTTTGGTACGATCGGCATCGATGGAGGACTTCTTGAAGGATCTGGAGCATCTGTTGTTGAATTGGCCAACGGCTGTATCTGTTGCTCCATGCAAGGAGACCTGATACAAACGCTGGAGCAGCTTAAAGATAAGCGGCCCAGACGCTTGCTAATAGAGGCCACGGGAGTGGCGGATCCTACCGAGATCTTGGCCGTCTTCAATTTACTCCAGTTCCGCAAACAGATTAAAGCCATAAGTGTTGTGACGGTTGTTGAAGCCGATTTGTGGAATTCAAAAGCGGAATTCGGGACGTTTATTGACGACCAAATAAGGGCTGCGGATCTGGTACTGTTAAACAAGGTGGATCTTGTGCCCCAAGGAGCCGTACCGGAGATTCTTCTTGAGATTAAGGAAATATGCTCTTCTTGCAGTGTTATTCCCACCCATTACTGTCAAATAGAATCGGAAATATTCTCCAATCTTAACAAGTCAGCCCCTTTCGAGAGGAGGACTCATGGCTCCCATGATCATAACATGGGTGAAGGGGGTCATGATATGGCATACGTAGCTTTTTCTTTCGAGGAGGAGGGGGCCTTCCGAGAAAAGTGTTTTCACCGTCTCATGGCATCTATGCCCGCTAATCTTTACAGGGTAAAGGGCTACGTTCTACTTGGGGAAATACGCTTTTTCATCAATCACGTGGGTGGAAAAACGGAGTGGGTTGAGTTGGCCGAGAGAGGTCACACGACGCTTACCTTTGTCGGGTGGCGCGTAGACGAGCAGGAGGTTATAGCAGAGCTTAAAGCCTGTATGGCATAGCAGATATTTTCCTGAGATCACTGAGAAGAAGATATCTGAAACACAGGCTGTCAGGCGCTCGCACTTTGCCCGAATTCATGGAAAGTGGTGCTTTTTTAAGAGTCTGTTGTAAGGATTTTTATAATGGCTGGGAGGCAATAATAAGATGTCATCAGAAACTGTCAACATTACAGTTGTTCATAGCGGGGATCCAAATTGAAAACCCTGTGAGATGGCGCTGGAGGCGTCGAAAAGAATTAAGACGAAATTCGGCGAAGTGGTCCACCTGGAGGATTTTACGCTCGAATCAGATGAGGGGAAGCAGTTTAATGTAAAGTCTTCATCAAACGTCTTTGTGAATAGGAAATTGCTACCAATAAAGATCTGGTCTGATCAGTACGAATTTGAAAGGCATATCAGGAAAATTATTGGCAAGGAGGTAGAGGATGAAAAAGTAAATGGCAATATTCACTATTGCGACGTCCTTATTGTGGGTGGAGGCCCTGCAGGACTAACAGCAGGTTTATACTGCGCAAGAGCAAAACGAAGGACCATTTTACTGGAAGGCCAGAGTCTGGGAGGACAGATAAGAACAACCCACCGTATCGAAAATTACCCTGGGTTCGTAGAGGGTAGTGCCGTAAAGCTGATTGAAAACATGGAAAGACAGGCTACTGATTTTGGTTTAAAGATCGACATTTTTAAAAAAGTTTACAGGATAGATTTAGGGCCACCGTTTAAGAGAGTTTATGCCGCAGATGATATCTATGAATGTAATGCCGTGATTTTGGCCTGCGGCCTAAAAAGGAACGAATTAGGGTTAGAGCGGGAATCGGCGTTTGGTGGAAAAGGTGTTTCATATTGTGGGGTTTGTGATGCCAATCTTTTTAAAGGCAAACAGGTCGCTGTAGTAGGTGGCGGAGATTCTGCTATGGAAGATGCTATCTATCTATCGAGATTTGCCGCCCATGTATTTGTCGTCCACATTTTTGATGAATTACAGGCCAACAAGAGCCTGCAGGATGTCGCGCTTCAGAATCAGAAAATAACATTCTTATGGAAACATAAGGTTGAAGAAATAAACGGTAACAGTGCATTAAGTCGAATCACTCTAAGGGATTTAACAAGTGGCAGCAGAAAAGAATTTAACTTAGAAGGGTTATTCATCGCAATTGGTGCATGCCCACATAATGATTTTTATAAAGACAAGTTGAGCGTGGATGATCAAGGGTATGTGTTGGTGAATAGTGAAATGGAAACGTCCGTTCCCGGTGTTTTTGCAGCTGGGGATATGAGGGTCACGCCTCTTAGGCAGGTATCGACTGCTGTAGGCGATGGTGCTATAGCAGCGATCTCCGCAGAAAAATACCTCGCCAAATTAGAAAGCGAGTAAATATTCGAAAGAGAATAGGAATCCTCTAAAGTTGGCAATTGATCAACCAGTAGAAGGAAGCATTTTGTTATGAAAAATAGAATTGTTACAGAAATGCGAGCGCTTTCCGAGGCCGGTATTAAGTGCAGCCAGATAATGATCGCCCTCGCTCTGAAACAGCAAGGAAAACAAGACGCTGATTTAATAAGGGCAATGGGGGGCCTGGTCGTCGGTGTAGGATACAGCGGGAAAATATGTGGTGCACTTACGGGGGGTGCCTGCCTTATATCCTTTTATGCTGGACGAGGCGATATCACAGAAAAAGAACATCCTAAACTTTGGCCTATGATAGAAGAGTATGTTGAATGGTTCGAATCGGAGGTGGGTGAAAATAACGGTGAAATTGATTGCGACAAGATACTTGAAAGAGCTGGAGTATCAAAACCCGGACCGGAGATCTGCGGTCCAATTGTGTTGAAGGCATATATGAAATCACTCTCTATCCTTGAAACCAACGCTATTAAAATCATGAAAGGAGAAGTTAAGGATCCCTAATCTTGATTCTGAAATATTAATAGATTTAGAAAGGAGGTGAATATATGGGAGATAAAACCAGCCAGACCAAACTTCAAATAATCGCGAATACTCATAACTGAATACCGGTAATTAAGGTTGCCCTGGAAGGGACAGATGGGGTTGAAAAGGCTGAGGTCGATATTCAATACGCGACGATATGGCATGATCCAGAGAAGGCGACGGTTGACCAACTAATCTCTATAATTGCAAATGCGGGTAAAGACTGTATCCCTGTACCATAAGCAACTTGTTTTTTTGTTATCCTGGAAGACCTTTATAGTTAACCTATGGCAGACATGAAAGGAGACAAAAATGAGCGTACCTGAAGACAGAATGACCCCCAAAGATAGAATTGGTTCGTTGCTCCAAGGTAAACCAATAGACAGGGTTCCCTGCGTCCCGGTATTGTTGAATCAATGTGCAAGGGCTGCAGGATTCACGGTTAAAGAGATGACTTTGGATGGCGAGAAATTTGGCAAAGCTAATGTGGAAACATATAAAAAGTACGGACATGATATGATTTGTCTGTTGGATGCCACTGCGACTACGGCAGAGGCAGCCGGGACAAAATTATGTTTTCCCGATGAAAATGCCGCCTATGTTGAAACACCTGTAGTGCAATCTAAAGAAGATGTTAAAAAATTGAGACCACTTGATCCAACAAAGGACGGGCGGCTCAATAATTATCTTATCGCTACTGAATATTGCGTTTCTGCAGTGGGAGATGAGGTTTTCGTGGGGACTCTATTTGCCGGACCTTACACAACAGCGGCGTGTTTGAGAGGCACCGAGACGTTTTTGAAGGAATCTTTTAAGGATAAGGAATTTGCACACCAGCTCTTGCGATATTCCACTGATGTTACAATTCCTTTCTTGGATGAGGCTATAAAAAGAGGAGGCGTCCCTGTCCTCTGCGAACCTGTTGGTACCGGTAGTATTTTGAGCGGAAAGGTATTTGCCGAACTGGTCGAACCATATGTCAAAGAGCTGAACGACTTCGTGGCATCAAAAGGTCTACCGGTTTTAAATCACATCTGTGGCAACAGTAAGCCAGTCCTCGAATCATGGGTCCGTACCGGGCCTACAGTCATTAGTATTGACAGGGTGGATATCGGAGAGATTTCACAACTCGTTGGTGACAAGGTTGGCCTAATGGGGAATGTCAACCCGGGGAGGACGTTGTTCATGGGTTCACCTGAAGATGTAGAGAAAGAGATTATGGGAATAATGGAGAATGCCGGGAAAAACCCGTGTGGTTTTGTGTTGGCATCTGGATGCGAAATTGGAATTGAGACACCCCCTGAAAACATCCAAGCTATGATGGATGGTGCAAGGAAGTATGGTCAACACCCATTACAATAGTAAAGAGTAAAGGAGATATCGATGACAAGAGATTCTGAGATAAAAGAGGTTTTCATAAAGATACCGAGCATGACCTGAACGACTTGAGAAGAGATGGTCAACGTGGCTCTGGAAGAGTCGGCCGGTGTCTTAGAGTATGAAACGAGCATATTGAAGCAGCAGACTTGCGTTAAATTTGCTCCAAACAAGATTAATGAAAAAGCCATCATGGATAACATACAGAAGAGAACGGGCTATAACAACCTTTACGTACAGACCTCAAGCGATGAATAGTCGCTGACTACGGTAATTACGTCAGGATGTTATTAATAGAGAATAACCGGATTTTGTTGCTTTGGTGGCATGTGAACAATCTCAGAGATATTTCGGGTATCTCTTATTTGCAAAATCACCTGGGCCAAAGCATCCAAAATCAAGTTGAGGACGAATTATGCTGTTAAATTTGTCGACCCAACAAAGGGTATGCGACATCGGCGGCGTTAAATTTGGGGGACCGCCCGGCGCCCATCCCACGGTGATCTGTTCGTCCATTTTCCAGCAGGGGGACAAGGTCTTTGAGGGGAAACGAAAGGAAGGCTTTGACGAGAAACGGGCCGAGACCCTTCTCAAAACCCAGGACCGGCTGTGGGCCGAAACCGGTG
>JAIPEF010000155.1 GCA_021737265.1 Desulfocapsa sp.
GTGTTGGTAGCTCATTTATTACCTCTGAGAATAGTTTGGTAGCTCTTTTCAAAATACACCTAAGTCTTGTTTTTCTCAAAGGTGTTTTCGTATCAGCTACCTACAGAGGTTATGCACTTATTATACGAATTCAGGAAACATAATATCTTTAGACCCCTCAAAGCTGGGTACTAAGAAGAGCAACCTTTCAACTCAATACGGAGCTATGAACTATGAGTGATCTAAAAAAAATGTACACAACCATCCTTGGCGACAGCTTTCCCATGGACATGACCATCTCCTTTGGCGACCAGAAACTGGTGTACCGAAAACGTACCTGGGGAATAAAACTGGAAGATGGTTCTGTGGATGAACGAGGTATTCGTTACGGTGAAAATCCTGACCAGGAAGCTGCCCTCTATGAGCTGGTCAACGGCAATCTCACTTTGGGTGACTGCAAATTTATCGAACCGGGAAATGGTCTGGTCTCCGCAATCCCCGTAGAAGACATGCTCCAGGTTGGAAAACATCCGGGCAAGATCAATCTCACTGATGTGGACAACGGCCTCAATATCATCAAATATATGGTTGACAAGCCTGCTGCTGTAATTCTCAAACACAACAACCCATGCGGTGCAGCCATTGGCGACACCCTGGCCGACGCCTATAACAAGGCCAACCGTTGTGATCGTATCGCCGCATTTGGCGGGGCTGTGATCATGAGTAAAGCAGTTGACACAGATACCGCAAGAATGATGGCTGAAAACTACCTTGAAGTTGTCTGCGCTCCCGAATTCGAAGAAGGCAGTCTTGAAATTCTTGCTGCCCGCAAGAACCTGCGCGTGATAAAAATGAACGCAATTGACCGTCTTGCGGACTTTGAAAAATTCCGTTTTGTTGACTTCAAAAGCCTTATTGACGGCGGCATTATTGCCCAGCAGTCCGCTGTGAACTCCATCCGTTCCATTAATGATCTCCAGCCAGCGACAGCGACCCGAAAAGGAGTAGACTACAAATGTGACAGAGAGCCAATCCAGAGAGAGATTGATGACATGATCTTTGGCTGGGCCGTTGAACACGGAGTAACCTCAAACTCTGTTCTCTACATCAAAGACGGCTGCACAGTTGGAATCGGGACAGGTGAGCAGGACAGAGTCGGTGTGGCTGAAATAGCAGTACACAAGGCCTATGTAAAATATGCGGACATCCTCTGCTTTGACACCCACAAAATCCCCTATGCCGACCTCTGTCTTGAAATATCGCAGGGCAAACGTGATAAGGAGGAAAAAGAGGCCATTGATGCAAAAGTCCAGGAAGACCGGGCCAACCTGCCGGGTTCTGTGATGATCTCAGACGCCTTCTTCCCCTTTAGAGACGGGGCAGACGTTGGAATCAATCAGGGATGCACCGCCATCCTCCAGGCCGGCGGCTCCATGCGCGACTATGACGTCATTAATGCCTGTAACGAGGCCGACCCCAAGGTGGCCATGATGTTCACCGGCCAGCGCTCATTTAAACACTGATATGAGTGCATAGCCATACAGGCTGAAGGTAAAGGTAACAAACAAAAAGCGGCGAAGATTGACTCTTTCCCGCTTTTTGTTTGTTTTTTCAATTACTCCCTGTCCAACCCTTTTTAACGCTTGTTCAACTCCCCCACAAGTTCCTGCACACTCACAAGACGTGCACGTTCCAACAACCTGACACGACAGTTGGTTAATGCCGCAAGGGTTGCCTCATTGGGATGACCTATTCCAAGAGCCCACCCCTGCTTTTCTGCTCTGGCAACAAGCTGCTGCAACTGTTTGCATACCTTATCCTGAGAATGCACATTATCGAGGAAAACATGACGTCTCACCGTGGGCAAACCTGCCTCACGGGCAGCAATGAACCCCTTGCTGTCAGCTGTAGTAAAGCTATCCACAAAAAATAAATCCTGCTCGCGCAACAGTTCCATTAATGTATCCATGGCAGCTCTATTTTCTGTGTACAGCGACCCCATATGGTTGTTCACCCCCACTGCATGGGGAACGGCCGCCAGATTTTTCTCAAAAACTGTTTTCTGCTCTTCTCTTGTCTGTCCTGTGAGCAAGGATGCCGGACCGGAATCCCACTCCTTTCCCTTCGGCTGCATGGGCAGATGGAGAAGCACGTTCCGACCGGTCTGAAAAGCCTGTTCTTCAAGTTCTAAGGTATGTGGAGCTGCAGCCAGGAAAGAAAATGTCAGATTCATGGGCAGGGCAAGGAGCTCTTTGCCTATGTCTTTGTGATAGCCCATATCATCGATGATGATAGCCACCATTGGCAGACTTGCATCCGATACCGGCGGGATATCTGACGGCAGTTCCGGAATATCAGGGTAGGGTTCTTCAAAGGTAATATCAGCCACCTCTTCCTGTACCGTTGCACCGTTGGCAATGGTAGTTCTGAAAAAGATAACATAGCCTGCAAAGGCCATAGAAAAAAGCAGGAATCCGAATAGAGCCAGAAAAGAAAAGAGCTTTGAAGTAAACAATTTCCTTTTACTGCTTTTTTTCCTGCGGCGTGCTGGAGTTTTTCGTTTTTTACTTGTTTCTTTTTTCATTACTCATTGAAGATATAATGTTCTTCGGACAAATTTGGCTTTTTGCCATTAGCTTTTAGCTTTTAGCTAACTGCTAACTGCTAACTGCTAACGGCTAACGGCTAACGGCTAACGGCAGATTGAAAAATATGGTGACGAAAGGAAACATTTTCCCGACATACTGAAATATGCTCAAGACACCTCTACTTTTTCCTCACTAAGACATACTCTGCCAGAGCACGAAGAATTGCAATGGTATCCATGTTCCCTTCTTCAGAAAAGAACTCCAGTCCGGCTACAGCAGCAGCAATAATGGACTCTGCCCTGCTCCTGCTCAACGCAAACCCTTCATTTTTATCTATAACTGCATAGGCTTCAGCAAAGCCACTCTCCCGGGCCTCATCCTTTTCCAGAAGAAAGAGCAGCCTTTTTCTGTCTTCAGGACTCGCCCCGCCAAGTGCAAGAATAAGAGGAAGGGTCATTTTCCCTTCCTGAAAATCATTTCCCACCGCCTTCCCGGTCAGGGCGGGATCACCCTGGTAATCCAACAAGTCATCAATAATCTGAAATGCAGTTCCCAGGCCAAGTCCATACTCTGCCAGGACTTTCTGTTTTTCTCTTGTCGCTCCGCCTGCCAAGGCTCCTATTTCACAGGTTGCAGCAATGAGCAGTGCTGTTTTCCCCTTTACTGCAGAAAAATAATCATCCTCTGAAAGATTATAATTTTCAGCATTTCGAAGCTGCAGAAACTCGCCGTCAACCATAGCATTTGTGGCCTGACAGAAAATTCCCAGGGCCTCAGGCCCGCCAAGTGAACCGATGAGAAACAGAGATCGGGAGTGGAGAAAATCACCACCAAGGATCGCCGCAATTTCGCCAAACGCCTTGTTCACCGACGGTTTTCCTCGACGAATATCTGCCCGGTCAATCACATCATCGTGAAAAAGAGTTGCCGCATGCAGGTACTCAAAGGCAATGGCCAGATCAACTATTTTATCTCCAGCGTGACTTGCGAGGCGGGCTGCCAGAAGAACAAGGAGCGGTCGCAACCGTTTTCCGCCATTAAAGACCCCATACTCAAGAACGGCCACCAGCAAGGGATCACACCCTGAAGTTGCCGTCTGCAGATCCCGCTGCATGGCCTCCTCTATCTTTGCCACCTCCGGTGCAATGGCTATCATCAACTGCTCTTTCGGGGTGCTCCTGTTACTGACTGTCATTCAATGATCCTCAATAGTGATGGTGTCGTATTTATACCCCCAGGGAGGGACCAAAAAGAGTATTCTGCAGGATGGAATCTCTCCTGCAACTCAGTTGTCCGTCTTGCGGATGAGATTTTTTATATTGAGTCATCCAGGAATCTGGGTTTTCACGAGATTCTCCTCAGGTACTCGGCTGAAAAAATTCCTCCACCTCTTCAAGCGTACGCACAACAGGAGAAGGAGGCAGGCTGGCTCGAAACATCCGCCCATACCCCTTGGAATAGAGGCGAATATCCATAATCCCGATAACACCGCGATCACTGGTGGAACGCATAAGACGACCAACGCCCTGCCTGAGAGTAAGAATTGCACGGGGCACCTGAAACTGAAAAAAAGGTTTTCCGCCCTCCTCTTCAATGGCCTTCATTCTCGCCTGAATCACCGGATCACTGGGTACTTCAAAGGGAAGCTTATCAATAAGCACACAACTCAAGGAATCACCGGAAACATCCACTCCTTCCCAGAAACTGGCCACAGCAAGAAGCACGGAATCAGTTGTCTCCCGAAACTGATCAAGGAGCGCATGCCGTGAAGCTGTACCCTGCACGAGCACCGGATAACTCAGCCTGCTTTCCAGAAAATCCGCCACCATATCCATGGCCCTGAGACTGGTAAACAGGACAAGCGCCCTGCCCCGACTGATCTTCAACAACTCATAGATTCGATTACTGAGAGTATCAGCATAACCGGCAGCATTGGCTTCCGGGAATCCCTGTTCCGGTACATATAACAGAGTTCGGCCTTTATAGTCAAAGGGCGATTGCAGGCATAATGTTTTACACGTTTCATTAATACCAAGCCGCTCCCGCATATACTTAAAATCTCCGCCTGTGGTGAGCGTTGCCGAAGTCATAATACAGGATTCAACAGAAGAGTAGAGACATTTTTCAAGTTCTTCCGCAATTTTGACCGGAGTAGCCGAAAGGCTGACAGTTCGTTCCCGTCTCTCATACCAGTGGACAAAATAACCGCTTTCCACCTGCTCAATCCCTGCAATATGCAGCAGACTCTGATGCAGCTCAGCAATGCGTTCCGCAAACAGATTCCAGATCTCGCCGTGCATTGCCAACTTCGTACAGCGTTTACCAAGTTGCTCCAGCCCGTTTGCCAGAGTATCTACCGCTTCCTGCAAACCATCACTCTTTTCAAGAAGCGGCGCAAGGGGATAGCGGCCCCTCTGCGCTGGAAAAAGCGCGACAAAATGCTCCAGCCGCTGTTTCAAGCCCCTGCCATACCCTAGAAGGCTATCGAAATCCGCAGGCGACAGCTCAGTTTCTGCCTGCCTCTCAAGGTCTCCAAGGAGATCAAGGAGTTGATAATGACTGAAATGCTTGCCAAAGAAATTAGTGGCCACATTTTCGAGATGATGCGCTTCATCAAAAATGACAGATTGGTATCTCGGCAGAATCTCACCGAATCCTGCCTGACGCAAGGCAAGATCTGAGAAGAAGAGATGATGATTGACGACAAGTAAACGGGCAGAGCCGGCCTGTTTGCGTAATCGATTCACAAAGCAGAGTGACAACTCAGGACAGTCACTTCCCAGACACTGGCTGGACTGGGCGGATATCCTGGGCCAGAGAGGCGAACGATCCGCAAGCCAGGAGAGCTCGGCCCTGTCTCCACTCCGGGTTTTTGCCAGCCACTTCTCAATCTTCTCCTCTTCCCTGTTTGAAACGAGTGAGAACTGGGGATTGGATCGATGTTGAAACCAGCGATAATGGCAGAGATAATTCTGCCTGCCCTTCATACAGAGAGCGGGAATATCCATACCCAACACACGTTCAAGCAGTGGAATCTCTTTTTTCAGGATCTGATCCTGAAGATTAATGGTCGCCGTTGAGATCACAACCCGCTGTCCCGAAAGAAGTGCCGGGACCAGATACGCCAAAGTTTTGCCGATCCCTGTTTCCGCCTCTACCAGAAGAACAGAAGCCCGATCGTCATCTCTTTCACTGCCTTCTGCCAAAGTTTCGGCCACAGCTTCTGCCATCTGCTGCTGACCATCCCTTGCTTCAAAGGTTTTTAATCCGGTGGAGAGTTTACCGCCCTCTGCAAAAATTTCTTTCACCGGGAGTCCTCCAACACATCTCCGGCAACTTCCCGTACTTGGGGCGACTCATCCTCCAACGCTTTTCGTACACCCTCAAGTGCGGTATCATTCCCGATTATTCCAAGGACATTGACCACGTCACCGCGCACATGAGGGAGAGCGTCTTCAAGTGTTCTGCAAAGTGATGGGACAGCCAAATGTATATCTTCAGGACAATGCATCTTCAACTCTTCAAACAGTACAGCAATTCCAAGACGAACAGCAAAGCGCTCGTCATCAAGGAGTTCTCCCACCCAGGTGTAATAACGGACATCCCGTCTGAACATCTCAAAGATGTTCTCTGCATGTCCCATCTCCAAAAAATCAGCGATGACCTTTTTCAACTCCTCGTCACTTACTTCGTCTTTCACTTTGGCTCCTGCTATCAAAAAGGCTGATTCGCCACACAATCACAAAAAAAATCAATCAGAAAGAACTTATACGATTTTTCCTTTTCTTTTTCAACCAGACCTGTACAATCTGTTTGTGGTATTGTTTCCCACTTGTATCAATTATCCCCGGTAACAGGAAGATAATCGGGACTAATTCAGTGCCCAAATGGCTAGGAGCCTGACCGAAAATGCCCTTTTTCCCCAACTCTTCGTTGCTTGTGAAAAATAATGCTCGGAATATTATGTATATGCCTGTGCTTATTTTTCACAGATGCCTCGATTTGAGAAAAAATGTCTATTCTCGGAC
>JAIPEF010000156.1 GCA_021737265.1 Desulfocapsa sp.
AACCCAACAAACAAACTTAAGTTGTAGTAAGTCCAGCATTAGATTGCACGCCAAAGAATATTTGATTATGAGCCTGATATTCAATAGTTTCTCTTGGCCTGTTGTGCAATTTGTCCATGACATCTTGCCGTCTTGCATCGGAGAGTATAGAATTGATTGGGGGCCTGGCTATCGCATTTATTTAGCTATGAAAAGCCAAAAATCAGATATAAAAGCCGCCCAAAAACTATTCCTCGAGTATAAGGACCGAAAGAAGAAACTCGGTAGACGCAAGAGGTAAATATTATGACACCGACAAGAGATTTTAAAGAAACCGTAATCCAACGTGTCCAGAACGATCCTGAGTTTGCAGCAGCATTGTTTGATGAAGCGGCCTCTCTTTTTTTGAATGGTGAACCGGAAACGGCAAGGTTGATTTTGCGAGACCTGGTAAATGCTACAGTCGGATTTGAAAAGCTGGCTGACGAAACATCAAGGCCGAGCAAAAGTCTGCATAGGATGTTGTCTGCAAAAGGCAACCCCACAATGGAAACCCTGAATGCCATTTTTACTGTTCTGAGGCAAAGGCTCAAGGTTGATATAAAAGTGCATACGGTCCCATGTCACTAACGCTTAAAAGAAATTCTAGACTGACAACTGACAACTGATAACTGATAACTCACAGCGAAGCTGTGTAAGACCGCCAACTTCCCGGATCCGCCGAATTTTGATTGTGAGCTCTAAAGCAAAAAAGTGATATTTCAAGACCTGACCCCGCGTTCGACCTTGACCCCGCATTCAACTTACCCCCTTACCATAAAAACCCCCCTTTCTCAGGGAATATTTGCCGAATCAGGTATGATTGTGCCATACAAAACCAATTACTCACTCCGTATTCCCCTTAAAAAGGGAAAATACCTTGCAAAACATTGTTCAAAAGGTATATTTGGACAAACGCAGTGAAAATTCCCGCCAAAGGGGTAATTATGAAGAAAAAATTTGCCGATATAATTTTGTTCCATCGCAAACAGAGCGGGTTGACCCAGCAGGAGTTGGCCGAACTGGCCGGGGTTGGCAAAAACATGGTCTATGAGTTAGAGGGAGGCAAGCAGAGTGTGCGCCTGGAAAACCTCCTCAAGGTCCTGCAGGTACTGAACATCGATCTTGATTTCCAGAGCCCTCTGCGGAAGGCCTTTCTGAAGGAGTATTCGGATGCGGAGCGCTAAAGTCTTTTTTGAGAACGATCTTGCAGGCTTGCTCACAGAGTCGAAAGAGGGTAAACAATTCCGGTTTCAGTACGATCCAGGTTACAGCGGCTCCCCCATCTCGTTGACTATGCCGGTGCGGAAGGAGGCCTATCTGTTTGACGAATTCCCCCCATTCTTTGACGGCTTACTGCCCGAAGGTTTTCAGCTTGAGGCCCTATTGCGGCAAAAAAAGCTCGACCGCAATGATAAATTCGGCCAACTCCTGATCATCGGTCTGGATACGGTGGGTGCTGTAACCGTGAAAGAGGCCTTATGAACCTTTGCCCTGTCACCTATGAACCATGTGAGGGCCTTTATTCCAGAAACGGCCTGAGGCGTCTTTCCCGCCAGCTCAGTGATCTTCAGCCGCTCTCTTTCACTTCCCAGGAACTGCGGCAGGAGGCCTCGGCCCGGGCCAGCAAGATGTCCATTCAGGGGGTGCAGCCGAAACTCTCGGCGCGGCTGCAGGTCAAGGAGCAGCGCTTTGCGCTGGTTGACAGTGGAGGACAATATATCCTCAAGCCGCAGACCGCCGACTACCTGCAGGTGCCGGAGAACGAAGACCTTACCATGCGGCTCGCTGCCCTGGTCGGCATTGAGGTGCCGCTGCATGGATTGTTGTATGGCCGGGATGGAGAGAAGACATATTTTATAAAACGCTTTGACAGAATCGGCCGCAAAGGGAAGATCCATGTCGAGGATTTTGCTCAGCTTGGCGGTCGGAATCGGGATACAAAGTACCGTGCCAGCATGGAGCAGGTTGCTAAACTGATTGAGTCTTTCTGCACCTTCCCGGCCGTGGAAAAAGTGAAGCTCCTACGCCTCACCCTGTTCAGCTTCCTGGTTGGTAACGAGGACATGCATCTGAAAAACTTTTCCATCATCCGCAATGAAGAGGTCATCTCCCTGACCCCGGCCTATGATCTGCTGAACACCACCATCGTCCTGCCGCAACCGGAAGAGGAACTGGCTTTGCCACTGAATGCCAGGAAAAATAAACTCATGCGTCAGGATTTTCTCGATTATTTTGGCAAAAAGCGGTTGGAACTTCCCGAGCGGATCATCGAAAAAATGGTGACCAACTTTGCAAAAGTGCGATCGGAGTGGGAGGTCTTGGTTGGGATAAGCTTTTTGTCGGACGAAATGAAAGGGAAATATCTTAAGATTTTGGATGAGCGCTTTGCAAGAATATTTGGCTGAAAAGAGTATCAGTACGGTGGACCGTTGGACAGAACCGGTGCTTACCCGGCAAGTTATCATTAACCCGTTGCCGCCGGATCTGTCGTGCCGGTCTACGGCAGTGATTGAAGGTCGGAGATAACCAGAGGGACACCTCTGTGCGTCCTGGTTGTCAGTGGGCTAACTTTCTGGAATACTTAAAACTAATTGAATATTGGATGGTTCCCCGGAGTGGTTTTGTTGTTGCTGTTTTGGGGGGAGTATTATAGTCTGTTTTTCGTGGAAAGGTGAGTGGCTTGTGGTTGTCGGCATCCACTCTGTAGGAAGATGTGGTGGTGGAAGGTCACAAAAGCCACTTGGTGGTGCTGGTTTTAGCGTATTTGTGAATGCTGATTGAGTAGCTGAAAGCGAATTCTTACCACTCTTGCAAGGGGATAAGTAAATCGCGTAATATAAACATGGTAAGCTGCTCCTTTTTCTATATTTACAATCACTTAGGCACTAATCGAACTATACCATGGTTGCGCTCACCATTCACTATCTATCTAGCTGTTTTTGGATGTTTTATTATCTATTCACCTCTCATCTGGTATAGAAAATGATTTCATTCTTGATAGAAGTTCTCACATGCTGACGACTGCCACAATGTGCCACTTGATTTCCAGAAAACTTCAGTCAATATGTCTTCTATATATCAGTCCTGCTTGGGGGAAATATGTTGACTTATCCCTATTAGTTGTCCTATTTGTTCAATGCAAGGTCTTGAATAAGATATTCTTGTAAATACACTGTTAATTTCAGAATGAACAAGAACAGCAGTTATTTTAAAGTTTACCGCGCCTCTCAATAAATAAATTTGGGTGCAGGCAATGCGGTTAATAAGCGAGGAAATAGCAAATGAAAATCGAGTCAATAAGGCTAAAGAATTTCAAGGCCTTTCAAGACGCGGAACTGACGGATTTGCCCAATTTTTGCGTGGTTGTCGGTGCTAACGGTACTGGAAAAAGTACCATTTTCAGTGTGTTCGGTTTTCTCCGCGATGCACTCACTACAAATGTAAATACTGCATTAATGAAACTCGGTGGAAGCAGGGGATTCCAAGAGGTACGTAGTCGGAATTCCAAAGGCCCAATAGAAATAGAGCTAAAATTCCGTGCAAAACCTGATAGTCCGCTAACCACTTACTTTCTGCAGATTAGTGAAAAGAACGGCAAGGCATTGGTGGATCGGGAGGTTCTTAAGTACAGGAGAGGGAGCAGCGGGCAACCCTGGCACTTTCTTGATTTTACCCGAGGTAAGGGTACAGCGGTTACAAACGAACTTGATTCCGTATCTGATGTGAAGGAATTGAACCGGGAAGAACAAACATTGAAATCACCCGACATCCTCGCTGTTAAAGGATTAGCCCAATTTGCCAGATTCCCAGCAGTCATGGCGCTCGGGAATCTCATCGAAAACTGGCATGTTTCGGATTTTCATATCAGCAAGGCTCGGCCAGAGCAAGAAGCAGGTTATGCCGAGCATCTGTCCAGTGAAGGCGAAAACCTTTCTTTGGTTATTCAATACCTGCATAATCATCATGAAAAGATTTTTAAAAAGATTCTCGATCTTCTCAGAAAAAGAGTACCTGGCATTTCTGATGTCGACTCTAAAACAACTGAAGAGGGGCGGGTTCTGCTAAAATTCCAGGACGGCGTGTTTGAAGATCCGTTTCTTGCCCGATACGTTTCCGACGGCACCATCAAGATGCTTGCTTACCTAGCTCTACTTTATGATCCACACCCGCATCCGTTGCTGTGCGTGGAAGAGCCGGAAAACCAACTCTATCCAAAACTTTTGTGGGAACTTGCCGAGGAATTTCGAGCTTATGCCAATCGAGGTGGACAGGTTTTTGTCTCAACACATTCTCCAGATTTCTTGAATGCAACGAGAATAGATGAGGTTAGTTGGTTGGTGAAAAAAGACGGTTATTCCCAAATCCGGAGAGCAAAGGATGACGAACAACTCAAAGTGTATATGGCTCAAGGCGATCAGATGGGTTACCTCTGGGAACAAGGATTTCTTGAAGGAGCCGATCCTGGATGAAAACAATTGTTTTTTTTCTTGAAGAGCCATCAGCGCGAGAAATGCTTGCAGGGGTTCTCCCACGAATACTACCTGTTGACATGCAAATTCGCTATATTGTGTTTCAAGGGAAACAGGATCTAGAGAAAAATCTAAAAGCGAAGTTGCGGGGCTGGATGATGCCGGACTCTATCTTTGTTGTAATGCGTGACCAGGATTCTGGTGATTGCAAAGCAATAAAAACCAAGCTGGTCGGACTCTGCAGCGGGACCGGAAAGGATGGAGTTTTAGTTCGCGTTGCTTGTCGGGAATTGGAGAGTTTTTATCTGGGCGATCTTGCTGCTGTGGAAAAGGGGCTGGGCATCAAAGGGCTTTTAAAAAAGCAACAGGGAAAGAAGTTTCGGAACCCCGATGTTCTTGGTAGATGTTCTTGGTAGTCCTGCTAATGAGTTATCCAGACTTACCAATAACATCTATGATAAAGTGTCCGGCTCCCGTGAGATAGCACCCTATTTGAATTTAGAAACCAACTGCTCCAAAAGTTTTAATGTACTCTTGTCTGGAATTAACCAATTGGTAGGGAATAAAGTCGGATGCCACTCCAAGCAACTTTGATAGCACCGTGTATCATCTGCAGTAAAAAAGGGAACGATTGATTTGTAATAGTCAACATATCTCCCCTGAATTTTGACTCAACTGCATTTTGTTTTTTACAATACCGACAATATAGCCAAGAATACCATTGGTAAATATGTTTTTTCCACCAAGGCAACCATGACTAATGTTGATAAACTCGTATTTATGCCCGTAGTTTGGGTGAAAACTTCAAAGGGATGATTATTGTCGGTGGTTTTGATATATTTGAAAAATAAGAGTGATGATGCGCCTGAAAGGAGAATTGTGAAACGGCATATCAATATCGGGCTCCGTCCCCATTTAATCTTGTTTCTTAAAGCAATATTGGTGTTCAACTATGAAAAAAGATGAAGTTGTTGAAATTATTCGGAGCTGTAAATCGGATCTGGGTTCTCGTTATGGGGTACAGAAGGTAGGTCTGTTTGGCTCGTTTGTTAGGGAACAACAGAAAAAGACCAGCGATATTGATATTCTCGTATCTTTTAATCGTGAGATTGATTTATTTGACTTCATTGATTTGCGGGATTTTCTGCAGTACCGGCTTAAAGGCAAGGTTGACCTTGTCATGGAATCTGCTTTGAAGCCGGCTATTGGAAAGCGTATTCTTGCTGAGGTAGAATATGTATAAGGGCAGGGAAATTTCCGATTATATCGGGGGATATCTTAGCAGCGATTGCTGAAATTGAAGAATTCTCATTTGACAGAAAAACAACCAATGCGGTAATAAGGAGCCTTGAAGTTCTTGGTGAAGCAACCAAGCATATTCCGTCAAGTTTCCGGAATAAACATTCCGAAATACCCTGGAGTAAAATGGCGGGCCTGCGAGATGTTTTGATTCATGATTATATGGGCGTGGATCTGAAAACTGTGTGGAAAGTTATACAAGAGCGCTTGCCGGAGTTAAAAATCATGTTGTCCTCGGTGTTCAAAGACAACTTTTAAAAAAAATATCTGAACAGTTTGTCACTATAGAGATTCCATTTACCTCTACTGCTGCATGTACGAAACGAAATCTGGATATTCTCCCCCTGCGGTTACGCCTTATTCGCCTCGAACTCGAATCTGGTGAAACGGAAGTCCTCATCACTTCGTTGACAGATATGGAACAGTCTCCCCATGACCTTTTTGCTGACCTATATCATGATCGTTGGCCGGTAGAAGAAGACTACAAGATCATGGGGCAGAAAATGGGGGCGGAGCCCGATTGTGATTATGGAATATCGGGCTCCGTCCCCATTTAATTTTGAGTTCTGAAGTAAAAAAGTGATATTTCAAGACCTGACCCCGCGCCC
>JAIPEF010000157.1 GCA_021737265.1 Desulfocapsa sp.
AGGAAAACAACGGTACGTGAAAAAGAAAAGGAATTTAATTGGGGTGGGTCTCTAAACCGGTGTTTAAAAATTAGTGATCACCGGTTAGGTGGGTCAGATTTTCACTGCTGGGTGGGTCTATTCTTGGCCGGTGGTAACAATGTTACAGGAGGGAAAAATAAAATGATTGAAGTCCCCGCCAGAGTTTACGCCTTTTATCGTGATGGTTTTAGACAGATGACCATCGGCAAGACCTTGTGGAAGATTATTTTCATCAAGCTGCTGGTGATGTTTGCTGTGCTCAAACTCTTCTTTTTTCCGAATTACCTGAACACCAATTTCGAAACTGATAAACAACGGGCCGACCATGTTCTGGAGCAGATTACCAGGCAGGCGGCCAATACTAATTAAAATACTAATTAATAATGGGAGGAAAAAATGATTGATGTGGACCCCGGTTTGGTGGACTGGTCCAGGGCGCAATTCGCGCTCACAGCCATGTATCACTGGATCTTCGTGCCGTTGACTCTCGGCCTGTCGTTTCTCTGTGCCTTTTATGAGACCATCTATCTCAAAACCGGCAATGAGCAGTGGAAAAATATTACCCGTTTCTGGATGACACTCTTTGGTATCAACTTTGCCATCGGTGTTGCCACAGGCATCATACTGGAATTTGAATTCGGAACCAACTGGTCCAACTACTCCTGGATGGTGGGTGACATCTTTGGAGCCCCCCTTGCCATAGAAGGTATCTTTGCGTTTTTTATGGAGGCCAGCTTCTTTGCCGTCATGTTTTTCGGCTGGAACAGGGTGTCCAAGGGATTTCATTGCTTTTCCACCTGGATGGTTGCTATCGGTGCCAACCTGTCAGCCGTCTGGATTCTGGTTGCTAACGGCTGGATGCAGAATCCGGTTGGTATGGCCTTTAATCCGGACAAGGCACGTTTTGAGATGCAGAACTTTGCGGAAGTTGTTTTTAATCCGGTGGCTGTGTCCAAGTTTACCCATACATCTTCGTCTGGTTTTGTCATGGCGTCAGCCTTTGTGTTGACTGTTTCCTGCTGGTATCTTATCAAGCGCAAGCACATTGACATGGCGAAAAAATCCATTGTGGTCGCTTCGGTCTTTGGTCTGGTCGCTTCAATCTTTGTCGCCTTTACCGGTGATGAGCATGCCTATGGGGTGGCCCAGAAACAGCCTATGAAGCTTGCAGCCATGGAAGGTCTGTACAAGGGTGAAAGAGGGGCTGGGCTTGTGGCCATGGGAATAGTTAACTCCGCAAAAGACCCAGGTGATGTACAGGATGCCTTCCTGTTTGAAGTTAAGATTCCACAGCTTTTGTCCCTGCTTGCCAATCGTAAACTCGGATCTTTTGTCCCGGGAATCGATGACCTTGTCTTCGGGAATAGTAGTGAAAATGTCATGGGTGTGAATACCATGATGGAGAAAGGAAAGCTGGCCCTCGCCGATCTGGCGGCTTTTAAAAAGGCCAAGAAAAATAAGAATGAGCAGATGGCAGCAGATGCCCTGCAGCGTTTTGATGTGAATAGAGAGTTCATGGGATACGGTTATCTCACCACACCGGAAGAAGCTGTCCCGCCGGTTTCCACAGTGTTTTACAATTTTCATATCATGGCTGTTCTGGGATCTCTTTTTCCAGTTATTTTCGGGACCTTTCTTTTTTTCAGCCTCAAGGGTCAAGTAACGGAAAAACGCTGGTTGCTGCCGGTTGGCTTGTTTTCAGCGCTTCTAGCATTCCTGGCTGGGCAGGCAGGGTGGATTACTGCTGAAGTCGGTCGCCAACCCTGGGCTATCCAGGGGTTAATGCCGGTGAAGGTGGCGACTACCAATCTTTCTGTTACCTCTGTACAAATCACCTTCTTCATGTTTGCAGCGGTCTTTACCCTGCTTCTTATTGCTGAGATTTCTATCATGCTGAAACAAATCGCAATCGGACCGGAGGGCCACTGATAATGATATCAAATTTAGACTATGTTACATTGCAACAACTCTGGTGGGTGCTCTGCTCTGTGGTGGGAGCGCTCTTCCTCTTCCTGACTTTTGTTCAGGGCGGGCAGACACTCCTCTGGCAGATGGCAAAGAAAAAGACTGAAAGTGCCATGATTATTAACTCCCTCGGACGCAAGTGGGAGCTGACCTTTACCACCCTTGTTCTGTTTGGCGGGGCCCTGTTTGCCTCATTCCCAAAATTTTATGCCACAAGTTTCGGCGGTGCCTACTGGGTGTGGATTCTGATCCTTTTTACCTTCGTTGTCCAGGCTGTGAGTTATGAATACCGGAAGAAACCGGCCAATGTCTGGGGGGCAAAGACCTATGAACTTTTCCTTTTTATAAACGGTTCTGTTGGCATTCTCCTCATTGGAGCAGCGGTTGGGACTTTTTATACCGGATCCAATTTTTCACTCAATGATATGAATCAGGTAACCTGGGAATACACTCTGGGTGGTGTGAATCTGCGTGGTCTTGAAGCAGCCTTTTCTTTTTTTAATCTCTCTTTGGGGCTCTTTCTGGTCTTTAATGCCCGGGTGTTGGGTGCCTTGTACCTCCTCAATAACCTTGATCTTGGTGCTGTTGCAGAGATGGAGAAGCGATTGCGCAAAGCTGTGTGGACCAACTTTGTCTGTTCATTGCCTTTCCTCCTCTACGTGGTGGTCGCCATCCTATTGATGAAAGGATTCCATGTGGACGAAAATGGTACGGTTTCCATGGTAACCTTTAAGTATTTCTCCAACCTCCTTGCTCTGCCTCACCTCTTTGTTATGCTTCTGGGTGGTCTTGTCCTGGTGATCCTCGGGGTCATGAGTGGTGCATTTAAGGGTGGAACTAAAGGAATCTGGTCTGCAGGACTCGGTACTGTGCTTGTTGGATTATGTGTGCTCTGTCTGCCCGCGTTTAACTCCACGGCATTTTATCCCTCAAAGTTTGATCTGCAGTCCAGTTTGACTATCTATAATGCGTCATCGAGCCAGTTTACTCTGGCCACCATGACCTATGTGGCACTGGCCATTCCTTTTGTTCTCGCTTATATAGCCTATCTCTGGCAACAGATGGATTCCCGGAAGCTGACAACCAGTGACGCCATGGATCATGAGGCGTACTAAGAAAAGATCAGATAGTGTATCAATGTTGAATATTCAATGAAAAAGGAGAAAATCATGACGACAGTATTACTGCTCGGTTATCTGGCTGTTATTGTCATATCTTATAAGGGCGCAGTGCTAGCGCTTGATAAATCAGGTTTGTTATAGTCCCGGTTAAACTCTATCTCAAATCATGGGGGGCTTCGGCCTCCCATGTTGCGTTTTGCCTCTACTGGTCCGGGATGTCAAGGCAAGCTGGTCGGGGATGGAAAAGATCCTGGATCCAACAGACAAGGATGGCCTGGCCATGATGAAGACCCTGAAAATCCCTGCTTTCATGAGTCGTCTGCGGGTGGTTCTCGATATTGACGGCATTGAAATCCCGAATATCCTTCTCCGTGATTCAGCGACCAATGAGGACCTTGAGGAACGCGCAGAATTCTGCTGAAGCGCGCTTTTATTATTGCCCATCAGATGGATACCCATTGGAAGAAAGGCAGCGCGAAAGACCTCCGGCCTCTTGTTACGCCTCCTTGTCAGTCGTTACAAGTTCGGAGCGCGTTCAATTGAGGCAGTGATCGAGGCCAGTCGTGCCTCGGATAGGTTGGTCTATGGCCTTCCGGAGCGCATTGCTCCGTCAGCTGCCAGAATTCATGCCGAATGGCGTATTGACCTGGAAAGACGGATTGATCAGTTACGAAAGCAGGAGGGGATGCGTGCGGTCTGGTAAGTGCAGTGGATCACACTATTTTAAGTGGCGAGTTGTTTCCTGATAATTACTCGCCGCAACGCAGGAATACCGCTTGGATAAGGAGGCTGTTGTCAAAACTGACATCGCTGCTGCCCCAATTGTCTGCACCAAGTCCCACAAGCTTGTCACAATCGTTCCATTCGTCAAATCCGAATTTCCATCCCAGCCAGGTCTTGTTGAAAGTATAGGCGTATTCAGGGCCAAAATATGAAAAGTGGTTTTCTTCCAACTCTGCACCCATGTTTTCCCGGGACATACCCACCAGGACAAGGTTGGCTCCCTTGTCCCCAGCTTCCTTGAGCATTGCCTCTTCGATATCCTTCCCGCTGGAGTGCATTTTAGTGTTCATCTGCAGATGGGCAAAGGCTGAACAGTCACCAGGGATGGTCTGTTTCTGAAAGCTTACCTGGGTGGCCGTTGTCTTCGGAAAGCTGATCCCTTCGTATTCAGTTGTTCCCGACCAGCAGCCGGAGAGAACGGTGGTGAGGATGATGAGCAGCGAGTAAAATTGTATTTTTTTCATGATGGACCCGTGTGGATGGAAGGGTGAAGGCTGAAGGTGGAAGATGAAAGGGAACAGCCACAGAATACACACTGTGCGACCTTATACACCGTGAACGATTTTTCCTGCGGTGCATCGTCCACTTTTGACGTTTATTTAAAAAAAATTAACGAAAAAATACGCTATTTTCTCCCATTTGACCATCTTTTTTTTTAATTGAAAAAAAGGCTATTTTTTTTCCTGTAGGTGGCACAAAAACCCCATGTGGCCGGCAGGGTGTGGCAATGGGGCTGCCCAGGTTGGATTGCACCAGGCGGTTTCTGACCTCAAGCACTGGCCGCCATCTGTCAGGTTGGGATTGTCCTCTGCTGCAGCAGAAGAGGCGAGCAGCGTCGCATTTTCAAATACCATGAAATGGTTATGGATCATCCTGATGCTTGGTACACCCGATTTACTTAAAGGCCAGGTGGCGCAGGTTACATGGGCTGTTGAAGAATTCTGTCGGAGTGACTCCGTCCGGGATTTCGATGGGGATTTTTCGATGCGGGGTGGTTACTTCACGTGGAATACCGAGTCGTGAACTCATCAGGCGGACCTCTTGGGAAGGTATCTGAAAAATCCTTTCACGTCCTATAAAAGTACAGGAAAGAAAATTTCAGATACAAAGATGGCCTTCTCTTCTGCAGTTTTACCCGTTTTCTTTTGCCGCCTGTGCTTGTGCATACGCTGTTGCTGCACATTCGTTTTTACCGAGATCGAGCTCTTCCTGCTTGTCTGGGTCATACTGTTCCATGTTTCCGTTGGCCAGGCGAATGAGTGCATACTCTGGAGGCTGCTTACGCATATGGTCTTTAATGTACTGGATAAAGTCATTTTTGTCGGTCAGGGAAAAGACCTCTTTATTTCTCTGCTGCACGTCTTTGAAAGTCTGGCAGAAGATGAGGTTCTCATTTGCCTCATTCCAATCCATATAGTGTCCCGGTAGGACATAGAGTGATTCGTCAAGCTTTGCTACCTTCTGGATGGTATTAAAAAGAAGAACTGCCCACTCGTCAACCTTGCCACCAAGATCCGGACGTCCGATGGACTGGATGAGCACCGTGTCCCCTGAGATCATATAGCTGTCATCCACAATAAAGGTCAGTGAGCCAGGGGTATGGCCTGGTGTGAAAAGTACTTTGATTTCAGGGCCGGACTTACTGAAGGTGTGGATTTCACCCTCGGTGACGGTCTTGTTGCCCGCCTTGGTTCCCTCAAAATCCGCTCCCCCGAAAAAATCCGCCCCTGTCTTTTCTGCAATCTGCCTGGAGCCTGCTATATAGTCCGCCTGGAGGTGGGTCTCAAAGGTTTTAATGATTTTGCAGTTCTTCTTTTGAGCAAAGTCAATGTAAAATTCAATATTGCGACTAGGGTCAAAAAGCATCATCTCTTCGCCGGAGCAGAGACCATAACTGCAGGAGGCCTTCCCGGGACGTATAAACTGGTAAAGGGTATAGTCATCACTCTCTTTCACCACCTTAGGCACCAGGAGATTTCCCCAGGTTTTGATCCCTCCGGTGAGGTAGCAAACATCGTCAAAACCGTGTTTGAGCAGGATCTCACCCACATATTTTGCAGAACCCTCTTTGGCGCAGACAATACGGATGGCACGCCCTTTGGGGACTTTGGCCACACACTCTTCTTCAGTCTCCATAAAATCGTAATAGGAAACATTGATCATTTCAAAGGGATATGGGGACTCTACCTGGAATCGGTTAAAATCAGTGCTGTTTCGCACATCGAGAACCACAATGTCTTCTTTATCTATGAACCACTGAAAAAGATCTTTTGCTTGGTAGGAAGAAAGTGCCATGGAAAGCTCCTGTTTATTTGTATTACCTGGAATGGGATAAACTGAAGTTTCCTAGAAATTATGTGGCACCAGGTGAGAATTCCTAGCATGTGAGGATCGCTATCAAAAATGGTTTCACTTTCTATGCCAGATGAGAGGTAAATACACAATAAAATATTTAAAAACAGCTAGATAGAT
>JAIPEF010000158.1 GCA_021737265.1 Desulfocapsa sp.
AGGAATATAATGTCTGTTCGCTCTTGCCATAGCTCAGAATACCTTAGAATACCCATTCTGACTATGAAATGAGCCTTCTAAGAAGAGAAATTTTGCTTATTTTGAAAAATTACTTTGTTATATCATAACGTAATTATGCGTCAGCTTGGTCCGACCCCCGTTCGGCGACATCAGCTTGGTCCGCCCCCGTTCGGGCCCCCCCTCCCGTTTTGCCTTCCCTACCAGACCACGTGGTCGGCACCCCGGTTGAGGTGATTTCGGAGCTCAATGGCTGGCCTACGCTTCCCCTGTCAACGCTTCGCCGCCTCCTCGCGGATAGCCGACGCATGACTCGGGGCCATAATGGAGCAGCTTCTCCTTTTATGTAGGGCTCTTTCATCCCCCACTCTATGCCGGTTTATCCCGGCGCTTTCGGTCCGTCCCCGTTCGGACCGTTCGGTTCTTCGCCCCCGTTCGGTTGCTGATTCAAGAATGAAGCCCTTTCCCCGGTGCTTTTTCTTCCCCCTCGCAGTAATTCCGGGAAACACGCCCGGAGGGATCCTGGCGGTAGTATTTCTTCAAGACCCGATAAAGATCCGGTGCATGCTTAATCATTAGCCGCGGCTGATCGAAAAATTGCTCAGTTGCGACGGCGAAGAATTCCGCTTCGTTAGTCGCGGCGTAGGCATCGAGAAAAGATTTTTTACCCTTTTCAGTACGGCTTTTGAGACGGAGGTATTCATGCGAACATGTTTGGACCCAGTCACGATATTCAGCCCGGTCTCTCAGTGTGGGCGTGCCGTCAGTCGAACCATCCAGCATGTCGAGTTTATGGGCGAATTCGTGATAAATAACATTGTGACCTGACTTAGGATGGCGGCCTCCGCGCAGGGCTGCATCCCATATAATAATTACCGGCCCCCGCCGGAATGCCTGTCCGATAATGGGGTGTGCAGGGTCCACTGGAGCCATTGTATTTTCAAAGAAACCGGGCTTGCGTGGAGGCGGAACAACGGTGGAGGGGTAAACGATGATGGACTTGACATTTTTGTAGTAGTTATGGGGTAGACCCAGAAGAATTAAACAGGCTTGAGCGGCGATCGTGACGCGGATCTCGTCGGTAAGTTCCAGCCCACCGGCTCCTACCCAGTATTTTTCAGCGATAAAGACCTGGGTCAAGGCACGCAGATGAGCGCGCTCGGCATCTTCCAAAAAGCAGTAGTGGCCAACATTACTGCGGATTATGTCTTCCCATAATGAGGGGAAAGGAGTTCGTGTAAGCTTCTTTCGGCGTCGATTGACAAACCAACGAAACATTGAAATCTCCTGGTATTATTTTTTTTCATCAACTCTGCTCTTTATTATATGGGATTGCCCAACGTTGAGCTAACCTGCCGCAACACTTACAGCAAGATATTGCTCTTGGCAACATCAACTTTAAACAATTATTAAGAACTGAAGGTTTATCGTAAACACATAAGAGAACTACCGTGTCTCATTGTGGATTAATCGAGGTCTGTCCCCATTATTTCGCATTATTTCGTAACCAACAAAAAAAGCGGTTACAGCAAAAAGCCATAACCGCCTAATTTTGTTGGTGCCGGGACCAGGAATCGAACCAGGGACACACGGATTTTCAGTCCGTTGCTCTACCGACTGAGCTATCCCGGCACCTATTGTGCAGAGCTATCTACACAACATTTTCCAGGGTGTCAATAGATTTTCTCTTTTAAGGGATCAATCAAGAGAAAGAAAGAGATCATCCAGACTACCGGAAGATTTTTCACTTTTCGGAGCAGGACTCTCTTTCTCATCCAAGCCACCAAGATCGAGATCCATATCCAACCCACCTAAACCGCTATCATCTTCTACGGATAAGTCTAAGTCATCAAGGGAAAAAGAAAGGTCGTCATCTACCTCGCTGCTCTCTCCTCCAAGACCAAGATCCAGATCCAAGTCGTCCAGATCCAGGTCGTCATCCAGTGAGAGGCTCATGCTGTCAACGGTCTGACCCCGTTCAGGTGGTGCAAGGTCAGAGATATCTGACAACTCGTCAGGCAGATTCAAAGAAAGATCTGCCCCCTGTTCTTCCGCCCCAGCTTCAAATTCAAAGTCAAAGCCCCCCTCATCAGTCTCAATCTGAAAATCGTCTCCAGCAGCAGCTCCCAGATCCGAATCTTCAAGGCTTAGCATATCTTCCGGTTCGTCCATGTCTCCAAAATCCGTCTCTTTCTCTCCATCAACAAGAACATTAAGATCCGGATCAGAGTAATCGAACTCATCGTCTGGTCCTTCAAACCCTACTTCCGTAGAGGAATCACTTTCATCAACAGAATCATACCCATTGACCACCTTAAGAAACGAAGGGGATGCTGCCTGATAGGTTGTACCTTGAACCTCCGTGCTCCCTGCAATATTCTTTTGGCACTTCAGGCAGGTTTCCACATGATCAAATGAGATATAACCACATTTAGGACAACGCATATTTTGACACCTTTCACTGAGCTAAGTTTCTCTTTCTATCCTCAAGGGACAACAATGACATCTGCTTATCGATTACATCTATTAGTATTGCACACTTTTTCACAAAGAATCAAGAAATTTTGTATTATACAGAGATGTTGTCCTCAATAGAGCGCGTTTTCAGCACACTTTCCAATCCATCCCGATATCACAGGATGGTGCTGAATGGGTAAGGGCTCCCACCGATATAATATGAACACCCGTTGCTGCAATAGTGGCAACGGTCTCAAGGGTCACACCGCCTGAAGCCTCAACTAATGCCTTGTCACCAACCATGGCCACCGCCTGTTTCATGGTTTCAATATCCATATTGTCAAGCATGATGATATCCACGCCGCAGTCCAGACATTCACGAACCTGATCCAGGGTATCGGTCTCCACTTCAATTTTTATGGTATGGGGAACCTTTTCACGCAGGGTTTCCACTGCCCCTGTCAAAGACCCGCAGGCAGCAATGTGATTATCCTTGATCAGGACACCATCACTCAGGTTAAACCGGTGGTTATAGCCGCCGCCGGCCCGCACCGCATATTTTTCCAGCATGCGTAAGCCTGGAGTGGTCTTGCGGGTATCAGTAATCCTGACAGGATAGAGTTTTGTTTTTTCAACAAAGCGGGAGGTAAGTGTGGCGATGCCGGAAAGGTGCTGTAAAAGATTCAAAGCGACCCGTTCCGCCTTCAGCAGGTCCACCACAGGCCCACTCACCGTAAGGAGACAAGTACCAACGGAAACCATTGTGCCATCTTTTACAGCTCCCATACAACTGATTTCCGGATTCTGGAGTCGGAAGACCTCAGCGGCCACCGCCTCAGCTCCGGCAATGACAAACGATTCCCTTGCCACCAGATCGGCACTGCCCATCGTCTCAGACGAAAAAAGTGGTTCACTGGTCAAGTCACCATGTGCAATATCTTCTCTGAGGAAGGAACGAAGCATACTCTGTAAACTGACCTTATCCAATCTCTGCGAGCCTCTTTTCAGCGTCTTCTATTTTGGCAAGTTTGGCTTCAAGCTCCGCCTGCTTCTCTTTTTCTTTTTCAACGACTTCGGCAGGGGCATTGGCAAGAAATTTCTCGTTACCGAGCTTTCCGTTGATCTGCTTCAGTGATTTTTCGACCTTTAGTTGCTCCCTGCTAAGTTTCTCACGTTCTTTATCTACATCCACCAGACCCTTAAGCGGCACATACATCTCTATATCCTGATAGATATAGGTGGCTGCGTCGCTAGGCTTATCACCTTCGGCTGTAACGTTCAGTGATGCAAGCCGTGTAATGTCAGAGATGGCTGTTGCAAAAGAGCGAATAAGATCCGCCTTTTCTCCATCTACACAGAGAACAAAAGCATCAATTTTTGTGGAGGGATGGACATCCGCCTCGGAACGAATATTGCGGATACCGGTGATCACTCCCATGAGCAGCTCCATCTGACCCTCTACCTTCTCATTTCGCCACGGCTGAACAAGCGGATACTCGCTGGTGACAAGCAAGGCTCTATCGCCTGGCAACACACTCCAGATCTCTTCTGTGACAAAGGGGGTAATGGGGTGGATGAGTTTGAGGATGGTCTCCAGAACATGGAGAAGAACGCCCCTGGCCTGATCCCGCTTCGTTACATCCTTGCTGAACAGATCCGCCTTGATCCACTCCAGGTACCAGTCACAAAACTCATGCCAGACAAACTGATAGAGCACGGAAGCTGCATCGTTAAAATGGTATTCATCCAGGGCCCGGCGTACATCTGCCGTCGTCTTTGCTGTGCGGCTCAAAATCCACTGGTGGATAAGGGGCAGTTCTTTATGGTTACTGACCACATCAGTAATGGAGGCATCACATTCTTCCACGTGCATAAGAGCAAACCGGGCGGCATTCCACAGCTTGTTGATGAAATAGCGATAGCCTTCGATTCGCTCCTCGTCCAGCTTGATCTCACGCCCCTGGGCAGCAAAGGCGGTGAGGGTAAAACGCATTGCATCTGTTCCATACTGAGCCATAACTTCCAGCGGATCAATAACATTACCGGTGGATTTGGACATCTTTTTGCCATGTTTATCCCGCACCAGAGCATGAAGATACACGTCTTTAAAGGGTACCGCACCGTCCATAAAATGGATACCAAACATCATCATTCTGGCAACCCAGAAAAAGAGGATATCAAAGGAGGTGATGAGCACGGAGGTTGGGTAGAACGTCTCCAGTTCTTTGGTGTTTTCGGGCCAGCCCATGGTGGAAAAAGGCCAGAGTGCTGAAGAGAACCAGGTGTCCAGGACATCCGTCTCCTGTTCCAGATTTGCTGATCCGCATTTACTGCAGGTATCAGGGTCAACAGACTCCACCATCAATTCGCCACAATCCTTACAGGTCCAGGCCGGAATACGGTGCCCCCACCAGATCTGACGGGAAATACACCAGTCACGGATATTGTCCATCCAGGAATAAAAAGTGTTGTACCAGGTCTTAGGATAGATGTTGATGCGTTCATCACGTACTGCCGCAATTGCCTTATCAGCAAGGGGCCGAACAGAGACAAACCACTGCAGGGAAGTTGTGGGCTCCACTACTGTGGAACAGCGATAGCACTGTCCTACGGCATGATCATAATCTTCGATCTCTACCAGAAACCCCTGTTCTTTAAGGTCTGCTACAATCTTTTTCCGGCAGGCAAAACGATCAAGCCCGGCATATGCTCCGGCCTTGTCATTCATCACCCCATGATCATCCATCACCTTCATGACCTCGAGGGAATGACGAATCCCGATCTCATAATCGTCACGATCATGGGCCGGAGTAACCTTCAAGGCACCGGTACCAAAATCCTTCTGGACATGGTGATCAAAGACCACTGGAATTGTTCGATCAGTAAGCGGCAGCCTGATCCCCACAGCAGCCAGATGACCATAGCGTTCGTCATCTGGATGCACAGCCACAGCAGTATCACCCAACATGGTTTCAGGCCGGGTGGTGGCCACTACGACATCACCGGAACCGTCGGCAAAGGGGTAACGGATGTGATAGAGTTTTCCTTTTCTGTCTTCATGCTCCACCTCATCGTCGGCCAGGGCGGTAAGACAACGAGGACACCAGTTGACAATGTAATCACCCTTATAGATCAATCCTTCGCGGTAGAGTTTGACAAAGGCCTCACGCACAGCGGTGGACAGCCCTTCATCCATGGTAAAACGTTCGCGTTCCCAGTCGCAGGAGGCACCCATACGTTTAAGCTGGTTAATAATGGTTCCGCCTTTTTCCTTCCGCCACTCCCAGACCCGTTCAATAAAGGCCTCACGTCCCAGATCGTGCCTCCCCTTGCCTTCGGTGGCAAGTTGCCGTTCAACAACATTCTGGGTGGCGATCCCCGCATGATCCGTACCCGGCAGCCAGAGTGTATTGTCGCCGCACATACGGTGATAGCGAACCAGCACATCCTGCATGGTATTGTTCAAGGCGTGCCCCACATGGAGAACACCGGTCACATTGGGAGGAGGAATAACAATGGAAAAAGAAGGTTTTCCCTCCTCCATCTTCGCCTGAAAAGAGCCATCATCCGTCCAGCGCTGCAGCCACTTCTCTTCCACATTATCGAACTCATAGCTCTTGGCCAGAGTTTTTTCTTTCTCTATAGGTGTCATAAAACCTGTTTCTGTTAGTAAATATTCGAAATTAAATGTTGATGGCGTCGTAAAAACTCTCCATCTGCTTCGTTGCTGCATTTTTTATTTAATTTCGACGTACCTTAGTACGCCGAAATTAAATAAAAAATACGCGCCTCGCATATGGAGCTTTTTACTTAGCCATCCTAGGTTTG
>JAIPEF010000159.1 GCA_021737265.1 Desulfocapsa sp.
TCCGAGAATAGACATTTTTTCTCAAATCGAGGCATCTGTGAAAAATAAGCACAGGCATATACATAATATTCCGAGCATTATTTTTCACAAGCAACGAAGAGTTGGGGAAAAAGGGCATTTTCGGTCAGGCTCCTAGAGTTACAGCTGAGCTTTTATGGTACTCACATATTTTTGAGATACTCCTCCCATTCAAGTGGAAGCATACTTTTCTTCTTATTATTGCATGATTTACAACAGGGAACGAGATTATCTTTTGTACTGCGGCCTCCCCGGGCAAGGGGTACCAGGTGATCCATGGTCAAATTCTTAAACGCTGTTTTCTTTTTGCAAAAATAACAGTTCCCGGATGCCGTTTTCTGTTGCCACCAGCGACTTTTGCGCAGATCTCTAGCTTTGTTTTTTTCTCTCCTTATTTCCGCACCATCCGGGGCATCAAAGTCTAAAAATTCGCGGCTCATCCGACCAGTTCTCCAAGCAACAGTTTACGTGAGGCGCCAACCAGATAAAGGGAACCGGCAATAAGAATCAGGTCATCTTCTTTTGCTATCTTTTCCACAACTTCGATGGCCTCTTTTACTATCGGATGGAGATGGCATCTTTGCTGTAGCTCATCAGGAACATTTTGCAGCAGCAGCTCCGGCTCTGCCGAACGTTCCCCTTCCGGCCGGGTCAGAAAAACGGCATCAGCAAGTTCTACCACCGGTCGGAGAGTTTTTTGCAAATCTTTGTCCACCATGGCTCCCCAAATCAACAGTAAGCGTTTAAATACTATTTCATTGTTCAGAGTTTCAACCAGACTCATCACACCTGCAGGATTATGGGCACCATCAAGAAGATAAGAGAGCGTATTTTTTCTCCCTGAGCACTGCACCCGTTTCCTGCTGCTTCTATCAAGACAGAAGTGTTCGAGACGTCCCGGCCAGTTCACCGAGAGAAGGCCTTTTCGGATCTCTTCAGCCGAAATCGTTATCCCCTCCCCCTTTAAGAGTTCAATAACAGCCAGGGCCAGGGATGCATTCTCAATCTGATACGCCCCTTTCATTGAACAGTGGAGTTTCTGATAAACACTCCCCTTAAACTCATTAATTCCCTGCCATTCCCAGCTGCCATTGTCCATTCTGGTCGCAGAAAATGCATCGCCATAGAGATACAGCTTTGCACCCCGTTCACCACAGGTTGCCCGAATCTCAGCCAGTCCTTCCCCTGCCTTGGCAGCAGAGACCACAGGAACAGCAGGTTTTATGATCCCGGCCTTTTCACCTGCCACTGCGGAGATAGTGTCACCGAGATAGGCCTCATGATCCATGGAGATGTTGGTAATTACCGAAACCAGAGGTGTCACTATATTAGTAGCATCCAGCCTTCCACCCAGCCCGGTTTCCAGGATAACCATATCAAGATTTTCTTCGGCAAACCAGAGCAAGGCAAGGGCTGTGGTGAATTCAAAGTAGGTGATTTTATCATCCCCCAACACCTCACAAATCCGGGTGGCCAGTTCTGCAAACTTTTCTTCACTGATAAAGGCGTCACCGATCCGAAAACGTTCCCGGACGGAACTAAGATGCGGTGAGGTATAGAGCCCCACCCGGTAACCGGCTTGGGAGAGAAGGGTGAGGAGGGTGACACAGACCGAGCCTTTACCGTTGGTTCCGGCCACATGAACAGTTTTCAACTGCTGTTCAGGATTATTTACTCTGGCCATGAAAGAACACATGGCATCAAGACCGAGCTTGATTTTATGGAACTGGAGACCATCGAGAAAGTTCCAGGCTTCTTGATAATTCATTATGTGTTTTACACTAGAGAGAGTTTTGCATAATCAAGATGGAGGGTCTTGATTCCATGGCGATCGAATTCCACATCAACAGAACGGCCCTTCATACTTCCCTTCACACTTCCCTGGCCAAAAAAGGGATGCTTCACCCTGGCCCCCTGCTGCAGATCTTTTGCAGAAAGGTTTTTTGTTTTTTTGGATTTCATGCCAAAATCCATTGCCCCTGATGCAGAGGGTGGCTGATAGGATGGGGCAGATCTCTGGGTGAACGGTTTATCAAGCCGTTCAAAAAGTCCCGCCCGCAGTTCTGACAAAAAAGGAGACATACCCACTCGTCGAAACTGCCGATCAGGAGTCATAAGCTCCCGCGGGTAACTGAGGTAGAGATACTTTCTGGCTCGGGTCGCTGCCACATAGAGCAGACGTCGCTCCTCTTCCCACTGCTCACCTAATTGTGCCTTGCTGTGGGGAAAGCGTCCTTCGGCCAGGCCGATCACAAAAACCGCGTCCCACTCCAGCCCCTTGGAGGAATGGATGGTGGAAAGAATCAATCTTTCCTTGTCTGCTGTCTCTCGTCCTGCTGCAGTCTCCGGGGGATCAAGGGTTGTATCGTCGACAAAGCCTTGAATATCATCGTATCCACTGACAATTGCTTTTAACTGATCAAGATCCTTCTGCCGTTTTGGGAAATCATCACGGTAAATTTGTTCAAAGAGGGGCTGATAGTAAAGGAGGACCTGCTCATACAGATTTCCCGGCACGCTCTCCTTTTCCATATCCCGAAAAAGAAGGACCAGTTTCCCCATCCCCTGTCGCCATGGTTTACCACATGGATAGTCGGACAGGGCCTGCAACGGACTCTCTGCCGTGCTAATGGTATCAGCAATCTTTCTGGCTGTCTTTGGCCCGACCTTATCAAGATGGAGCAGGATGCGATTCCAGGACAGGGTGTCATAAGGATTCACCTGGAGCCGGAGAAAGGCGATCACATCCTTCATGTGTGCCGATTCGGTCAGCTTCAATCCCCCGCGTTTCTCAAAATCAACACCGGTGGAATTCAGTTCCAACTCAAGTTTATAGGAATGGAAGCCGGATCTGAAAAGAACTGCGATATTGTTAAGCTCTATCCCCTTACTCCGTAACTCTGCAATCTTCTTTGCGACAAAAACGGCCTCTTCCCGCTCATCCCGGCCCGCAAAGAGACGGGGCTTGTGTTCACCCGCAATCTGGGTAAACAGAGTCTTGGTATACTTCTCTGCGGCGTTGCGAATAATATCATTTGTCAGGGAAAGAATGGGCTGACTGGAACGGTAATTTTCCTCCAGTTTAATGATCTGCGTACCCGGAAAAACCTTGGGAAAGCGCATGATATTGTAGAAATCAGCTCCACGAAAGGAGTAGATGGACTGAGAATCATCTCCCACCACCATTACGTTTTCATGTTCATGGGCAAGCAGTCTGACAATGTCGGCCTGGATAAGATTGGTATCCTGGTATTCATCTACCATGATATGAGAATATCGTGCTCCAATTTCCTGTCTGGCTTCCGGTACTTCAGCAAGGAGCCATTTCCAGTTTACCAGCAGGTCATCATAATCCATGAGCCCATTGTTAAACTTAAACTCCTTATAGTGCTTTTCCAGGTTCAGGATATCATCCACATGCTCACTGAGGTGTGCATACTGATCAAAGATCAGGTCATCAAGGGCAATGGATTTATTCACAGACCCTGAAAGCATATTTATCAGCACCCGCTTGGTGGGAAACTGTTTATCCCGCCCGGTGAGGCCAAGGGAACCTTTCAACAGGTTTACGATTCCCTCTGCATCAGCGCGGTCAATGATAGTAAAGGAAGAGCCGAATCCCAGATGATGCCCATACCTGCGCAGCAGCATATTGGCAATACCGTGAAACGTTCCGCCCACCACCCGGCGGCATGTTTCATTGAGCAGTTGCCCGGCACGCCAGAGCATTTCCTGGGAAGCCTTTCGAGTGAAAGTGAGGAGGAGAATATTTTCCGGATCCACACCCTGCTCCAGGAGATACGCCACCCGATAGACAAGGGTTCTGGTCTTGCCACTACCGGCACCGGCAATGACGAGAAGCGGCCCTTCAGTTGAGACAACAGCCTGACGCTGGGAGAGGTTCAATTCTTCAAGGTTGACACTTGGAAGCGATGAATTCCCGGGAGTTTGAAAAAGATCATTTTGCATGGGCGCCACTTTACCACAGTCCATTTTCAGCTGCAAGGCCGGTTGACAGAAGACGCTGGTAGATTATATTGACCCGAAATGGGCAGTTGACTGCGACAGCCCACCAGTAACTGACAACGCCATAAACGACGGCCATATCGGAACCGACACAAATTCAACCCTGAACAATTATAAAACTATGAATACCAGGACACTAGACGCCATCTTCACTCCAGAGACCCTGCAACAGATTTTCCCTAAAGAACGAACCAATGATTTTTTTGAGGCCCTTTTTGGCGATGCCGATGATGGCGCATATGATATCGAGCTTGCCTATGGTGGAGTGACTGGCAACAACTTGACCATGGAACTAAAACTCCACGAACGTCCCGGTTGCTGCCTGGCCTGCAACCTGACCCAGGGCTTGCCCCAGGTATTCAGCAGGCATCCAATCATCAACGTGAAAGGGATTGTTGCAGAGGTGGACAAACTTCTTGCAGACAATGCAAGCTGCAAGGAGTGGTCCCTGGGCTACACTGAACAGCGGCAAAAAGATATGCATATCATACCGATCAATATCACCCTGGAATAACGCCAAGTGGCCACTCCCCCCAACTCACTGGAAAAACTCATCGGCCAGCTCTTCATCCTCGGTTTTAAGGGAGAGTCCATAGATCAGCATCATCCCATAGCAGAAGATATCAGGGAAAGAAACCTGGGTGGGGTGATCCTTTTCGACAGGCAGCTGGCTGAAAAACGGGACCAAAACAACATTACCAGCCCTTCCCAGGTGCAGGCCCTGGTTAGCTCCCTGCAGGACTATTCGTCGTCCACCCCTCTTTTCGTAGCCATTGATCAGGAAGGCGGCATGGTGCGCCGCCTGAAAGCCAAAACCGGGTTCCCGGAAACCAACAGTGCCGGCAACCTGGGAACCGAGGATGACGCCACCGGTACGGCTATCCATGCAGCATGCACCGCAAAAACCCTGCATAAGCTCGGCATCAACCTCAATCTTGCTCCCGTAGTCGACCTGAACACATTCCCGGAAAATCCGGTGATAGGAAAACTGCAACGAAGCTTTTCAGCCGCCCCCGACACCGTTATTCGCCACGCTGCGATATGGATCAGAGAACATACGAAAGAAAAGGTCTTTTCCTGCCTCAAACATTTTCCAGGCCACGGCAGTTCACAGAGTGACTCCCATCTGGGCTTCACAGACATCTCCAACAGCTGGCATACTAAGGAGCTTATTCCCTTTAAGACCCTTATACAGGACAAGTTGGCTCACTGCGTGATGCTTGGACACCTCTACCATGAAGAACTTGACCCGGAATATCCCACAAGCCTCTCTCCAGCAGTTGTAAACACCCTTCTGCGAAAACAGCTTGATTTTCAGGGTCTGATACTCACAGATGATCTGCAGATGAAGGCCATTACAGACCAATATGGCATTGAAGAGGCAGTATGCCTTGCCCTTGCGGCCGGGGTTGATATGATTATAATCGGAAACAACCTGGAATATGTTCCGGATGTTTTACAGCGCGTTATTCCGGCAGTGCTCATCGCTGTGAAAGAAAACAGAATCCCCGAGACTCGGATCCATACAGCATGGCAGCGGGTCCAAACTATGAAAGAGCAACTTGGTCCGCAACCGCAGTAAAGTACAACTCAAAGTAAAGGAGACTCCAATGGAAAACTATAGAGAGGAATCCCACACCCCGGTCATAGGGTATATACTCTGGATATTCGGTTTTCTGGGAGCCCACCGTTTTTATTATGGCCGTCCAATCTCAGGCACTCTCTACTTCTTCACCTTGGGCCTTCTTTTTATTGGCTGGATTGTTGACCTGTTTCTCATTCCGGGCATGAACCGGGACGCTTCCATGAAATTCCAGGAGGGGCCCATTGATTACAATATTGCCTGGATCCTGCTCACCTTCCTCGGTGTCTTTGGTATCCACCGTTTTTATCAGGGAAAATGGATTTCCGGCATTCTTTATCTGCTGACCGGTGGATTGTTTTTCGTCGGAGTCATCTATGACTTCTGGACCCTGAACGAACAGATCGATTTGATCAACAGCGGGAGCTGATTAGAGCTGTCCAGAGGTGGCCCGCTGGAGATATTCACTCCCGAGACCAACTGTTTCCCTGTTCTGACTGCTTATACACTTCTTCTATCATTGATGGCGTTGTAAAAACTCTCCATCTGCTTCGTTGCTGCATTTTTTATTTAATTTCGACGTACCTTAGTACGCCGAAATTAAATAAAAAATACGCGCCTCGCGCCCGTAGGAAGTACTCTTGGGGTGCATATGGAGCTTTTCACCCTA
>JAIPEF010000160.1 GCA_021737265.1 Desulfocapsa sp.
CCGGTAGTTAGGGTGAAAAGCTTCATATTCGAGGCGTGTGAATTTTGCTATTATTTCGGCGTACTAGAGTACGTCGTAATGATAGTGAAATTTGCAACAACGAAGTAGATGAAGAGTTTTTACGACACCATCAATATTCCTTAAGTTCCACTTTTCTTGTCCCCAGGGTGCGTTTCTAAAAAAACTATCAACATCAAATCTCAAGGAGCTGATAAATTCTGTCCATATCCAATCCATTTCGTACAGTATCTGCGAGGCGGTCAAAGGCAGGTTCAAGATTATAACTGTTTAAAGGGCCGGCATAGGGAGAGAGCCCTTTCCTTTCCCTGACCTGATCTATGAACCAGCGGCGAAAGAGGTCTGAATCAAAAAGTCCATGCAGATAGCTTCCCCACACCCTATTATCTGAAGAGACAACACCGCAATCGCTGCCATCATCATAGGAGAAGATGCCATTTTTCTCAGTACGGGTCAGGCCATGGTGGATCTCATAGCCGATTACAGGCTGCCCGGAGGGAAGATGGGTCCCTGTTTTTCGAACCAGTGTTTTATCAGCAGCAAGTACGGTTTGCATATCAATGAGGGAAAGCCCCTTGCTCTCTGCTTCCTGCGATTCGATTCCATGGGGATCAGCAATGGACTTGCCGAGCATCTGGTAGCCCCCGCAAATTCCTATTATTTCACAACCCGATTCAGCTTTTTTCTGTACTGCTGCTGCTAGTCCTGAGCCAAGGAGCATGGCAAAATCACTGATCACATTCTTCGATCCCGGCAGAATAATCACATCAGGATCGCCAAGTTCATCAGCGGTGGAGATAATTCGAAGATACACATCAGGCTCAGCAATAAAAGGCTCAATATCCGTAAAATTTGAGATATGGACCAGATTGATCAGTGCAATCTCGATATGATCCTGCGAAGGTCTCCTGCTTTCAAAAAGCCCTTCTTTGAAAGAGACTGAATCCTCTTCGGGGATTCCATGGTTTTGAAGGTATGGAATAACACCAAGCACCTCCTTGCCCGTATGTTCCTTCACGTAATCATGTGCATCCTGAAGCAGTTGGCTATTGCCCCGGAACCTATTGACCAGAAATCCAGCCATCAGTTGTCGTTCCCAATGGTTTAACACTTCCATGGTTCCAACAAAAGAGGCATATACCCCTCCCCTGTCAATATCACCCACCAGAATAACAGGTGACTCAGCATAGCGGGCCATGCGCATATTGACGATATCCTGACGTTTTAAATTTACTTCACCAGGGGAGCCGGCACCTTCAAGGACAACCACCTGAAAGTCAGCGGCGAGTTCGTCATAAGAACTACAGGCCACTTCCATCGCCATTTTCTTGTAGTTTCCATATTCCATAACCTCCATATTGGCGATGGGTTTCCCCCGGACAATTATCTGACTGCCGGTATCCGAACTGGGTTTAAGAAGGATGGGATTCATGCGCACATCCGGATCAAGTCGTGCCGCCTGGGCCTGCACAACCTGGGCCCTTCCCATTTCAAGGCCATCCATAGTAACAAAGGAATTGAGGGACATATTCTGTGCCTTAAACGGGGCTACCCGGACACCATCCTGGAGTAAAATCCGACAGAGTGCTGTGGTAAGTACTGATTTACCAGCGTTTGAGGATGTACCCTGAAACATGATGGCTGGTGTCTTTTTACACTTCTTCCTCTTTTGGGATTTACAGGGGAGGATGGTGGATAATGCTTGGAGAAAAAGATTATTTTCTTTTTCACTGCGTATTGCTATCCGGAAAAAATCAGCCCCGAGGCCGCGGTAATTTGAGCAATCTCGAATAAGGATATTCCGTGATTCCAGTTTCTTCTTTACAGCTAAGACGGTAACACCCCCCTTGACCCGAATGAGCAGGTAATTCACTTCGCTTGGATAGATTGTAAGATCGGGAAAGAGGGCTAAACCCTGCAGAAAAGATTCCTTGCAACTCAGCAGGTATTTCTTTGACTCTTTTTGATACCTTCGATCAGCAATGGCACGTTCGCCAACTTTTTGGGCAAGACTGTTCACTGACCATGGAGGCATGAGCTTTTCTAATTTGGCGGCAACAGCTTTTGGAAAGACACCAAATCCCAGACGCAAACCGGGGATCGCATAAAATTTGGTTAACGAATGAAGGGTGATAATATTCGCCCCTGCACCGGCCACACTTTTTCCTCCTTCGACAAACGGTAAAAATGCCTCATCAATGAGAAAGGTCACCAGAGGATAATCTGCGGCAAGGTTGATTATTTTTTTTGCGGCAATGACTCTGCCTGTTGGATTATTGGGAGAGCCGAGGACAAGAAGATCTCGGGGGAGAAGTGTTTCTCCAATCATTTGAAAATCAGGCAGAAATCCTTTCTTTTCCTCCAATTCAATTGTTAAAACCGGCACTTCCGCAACCTCCATGACCTTTAGGTAGTCAACATAGCAAGGCACGGGAATAACGGCCCTCTTGCAATCCAGCACTCGCGGCAGCTGATATAAGAGTTCTGTGGAACCGTTGGCCACTAGAACTGTATCAGCGGCAACATTTAACTCTTCAGCAATGCTCTCTTTCAGCTTTGACGCAGTTGGATCAGGGTAATGAAGGATGGTGTCAAGTTCACGACTTATACAGGAACGAAGCCATTCTGGCGCACCAAGGGGATTAATATTTGCACTGAAATCTAGAATGTCTTCAGGGCTTACGGACCTGGCCCTTGCAGCAGCATGGACATTGCCACCATGTTTATATAAAAATGAAAATTCTTTCTCTGACATGGGTTCAGCCAACAGCTAAGCTCACTGCCACTGCAAGTTCCGTAAGTTCGCAAACAGCCCCTAAGGTGTCTCCTGTTGCCCCTCCAAGTTTCCTGAAACACCAGAAAGAGAAGATTCCCACTGTAATAAAAACTGCAATGGCTACAGCCAATGCAGCTTGAAGAGAGAGGAAGAGGATTGTAACAACAGAACAGAAGAGGATTCCCAGAACAGCAACCGCATATTTATCCGTGGAATAAAAAAGGCGTCCCAGACCCTCGCCGGTACGGGCATAAGGAAGAAGGGCCATGCTCAATATTATTGCTGTTCTGCCGGCCATGGGAATAACAAACAGGGATATAAGCAGAAGAGATGAGGGAAGAGATGACAAGGCAGCATATTTACCAAGGAGCACAAATATCAAACTCACCATTCCCATTGCCCCTGAACGGCTATCCCGCATGATTTCAAGTGCGCGCTCACGTGACCTGGCACTGAGAAGTCCATCGCCGCTGTCTGCAAGCCCATCGAGATGCAGGCAGCCTGAAACACCGGCAAGAAGGATCATGGCCAAAACGGCTGTCACTGGTGATGGAAAAACATTTACACACAGTGCAACAGGAAGCACTGTTGCCGCACCAATCAACAAGCCAATCAGGGGGAACCAGAGGAGACTGGCCTGAAAAAAACGTCCGTCCTCCTCAGATTTCCATGGTAGTGGGATGATCGTCAAAAAGCGCAAAGCTGCAAGCAGCGACGCCACGGGATAACGAAGTGCGAGGCCTATTGATTTCTGCTTTTCAACAGCGGCTGCACTTTCTTCCATACTATTTATCCGCTCCGGCAACGGCAGCTTCCTCAAAAGTTGAAATTTCGGTGAGTACAGCAACTGCGGCTTCAACCAGATTCATGGCAAGTGCAGCACCTGTTCCCTCTCCTAAACGCATATTCAGATCAAGTAATGGTCTGCAGCCCATCTTTTCCTGCATGGCTTTATGGCCTGGCTCCATGGAACGATGTGCACAGATGATATAATCCCTTACAAAAGGTTCAATGGTCAGGGCAATAAGTGCTCCGGCAGAAGAGATAAACCCATCAACAACCACTGGCTTTCTCTGAGCGGCAGCTCCTATTATCAGACCTGCAATACCGCCAATTTCAAAGCCGCCTATTTTAGCGAGAATATCGAGACCATTTTTGGGATCAGGCGTGTTACAGGCAAGAATCTCTTTAATAACTTCCTGTTTATGAACCAATTGCTCATCGTCAAGGCCGGTTCCCCGTCCCGTCAGTTCTGCAATGGGTTTTCCTGTAATAACGGCAGCGATGGCAGTGGATGGAGTCGTGTTACCGATACCCATATCGCCAGTGCCAAACACATCAATACGATCTGCAAGTTCCATAGCAACATCAATTCCGGATTCCACTGCCCGCATTGCCATTGCATGACTCATAGCCGGGCCCTTTGCAATATTATCGGTGCCAAGGCCCACCTTTTTATTGATGATTTTTCCCTGTTTGACAAGATCATTCAGATCTGCGGCAACACCCATATCTACGACAACAACTTCAGCCCCTGCCTGCCTTGCCAGGGCATTGATACCGGCACCACCATTAACAAAATTGTAGACCATCTGCGGAGTGACTTCCTGGGGAAATTTACTCACCCCTTCAGCCACTACACCATGATCTCCAGCCATAGTAACCACGGCTTTTCTAGCAACCGGCGGCTGCATGGATCGTGTCATTCCAGCAAGATCAATTGCCAGATCCATAAGATCACCAAGGGCCCAATGTGGTAGGGCAAGCTGGTCCAAACGTTCTTTGGCTCTGTCACGGAAGCCACTATCCTGAGGGTATATTTCTTTTAATGTTCTTCCAAGCAAACTCATTGAATTTACTCCATTTTCTTTTATAAATTGAGGATGTTAATAACAGAAGTTTATCTTTTTTCTTTTCCTTTCAAAAATAGCGGCAATCCACAGCTGATAAAAATCACCTCGTCAGCCGCCGCCGCCACAACCCTATTACACCGTCCAACCAGGTCACGATAACGCCTGGCCGATACGTTATCCGGTACGACTCCCAACCCCACCTCATTACTGACACAGATCAAGGTTCCCTGGAATGCAGCAGCAGACAGAACAAGATTCTCAGCCTTCACCAGCATATCATCCTCATCGAACATGTATTGCGATCTTTCAGCATGATACATGAGGTTGTTAACCCATAACGTCAGGCAATCGATCAGGCAAACAGCTCCAGGTTCAAGGGACTGGATGCCCCCTGCCAGATCCAACTCTTCTTCAACTGTATCCCATATGCCTTTCTGCCGTTCTCTCTTATGACGCTTGATTCGCTCTTCCATCTCCTCGTCAACCACCGGAGATGTGGCAAGAAAAGTGTGGGGACCGGGCAAGGACTCTGCTCTTTTGAGTGCATAATCACTTTTGCCGCTCCTGGCACCACCGGTAATAAGGGTAAGTCTGGCCATCTGTATTACTGCGCTCCAAGATTTAAGCCGGTGAGAACTGCACCTTCCCTGAACAGATTGAGGGTGGCGTATTTCCCCATTTCAACCTGAAAGAGCAGATAATCACTGGCTTTAAGTTTTAGAAAGTAGCAGATCAGGGCCCTGATAACTCCGCCATGGGCAATAACCAGTATATTTTTATCAGAAGACTCCGCAAGACGTACCCCGGCATCGTGAACCCGGCTTAAAAAATTACCTATACACTCCCCTTGCGGAAAACAGAATTCAGGTGTCCAGGCAGCCCATTTATCAACAAGGTCAGGATCTTTTTCCACAATTTCGGAAAAGTTCAGTCCTTCCCATCGGCCAAAATCAACCTCCCGCAGGTCATCATCATAAGAGAAAGAACGATCAGAGAAGAGCAACTCAGCACTCTGCCTGCAACGAAGCATGGGACTGACAACAATTCTTTCAACTTTCTGACTCTGAAATGTGGACTCGAGGCTCACTATCCTGGCCATACCGGTAGAGGAGAGAGGAACATCTTTTGTTCCGATATATCGATCTTCAAACCCGGTATTTCCATGGCGAAGCAAAATCAGCCTTTTTTTCACGAAAAACGTTCCAATTTGATTTTCCCCTTGTATCCCTTTAGGGTAAAAAAAGTACGGCTCCGGGAAAAAATAATGCACTTTTCTTCAATAACAGCCAGGAGGCTGTGCGAGAATAGCAATTTTTTCTCAGATTGAGGCATTTGAAAAATTTTATCACAGGCATATTCTTACTATTCCGAGGATATAATTTTCCAGATAACGAAGAGTTGCGGGAAAAGTGCATTCTCGGACATCTGCCTAGGAGCTTGTCCGAGAATAGACATTTTTTCTCAAATCGAGGCATCTGTGAAAAATAAGCACAGGCATATACATAATATTCCGAGCATTATTTTTCACAAGCAACGAAGAGTTGGGGAAAAAGGGCATTTTCGGT
>JAIPEF010000161.1 GCA_021737265.1 Desulfocapsa sp.
AAAACAACGGTACGTGAAAAAGAAAAGGAATTTAATTGGGGTGGGTCTCTAAACCGGTGTTTAAAAATTAGTGATCACCGGTTAGGTGGGTCAGATTTTCACTGCTGGGTGGGTCTATTCTTGGCCGGTGGTAACACAACAAAATGTACGTGATTGTAGAATATCAGGCTCGAACAAGGTTTGCAGATCTTATTGCACGTGGTTTTTTTTATGTTTCTTCCCTGTTCTGGGTGCGATGAATTCGGGTGGAATTTTATGGGGAAAGCGAAGAAGAACAGTTCATACCAAGCTTGGCACAAATTGCTCCAAAGGAAAGTCGAAGAAAATAACCAAGAGGGTTTATATAAAAAAAAGATGAGACAAAGCTAGAAAAGAATCGCTACAATTATAATCAAAGATGTGGTGTTGTAGGAAACTCAGCGGCTATTATATGGGGTTCAGCAGAATGATAAAGAAGAATGGTTTGCAATGTCGTATAGTCTTTGTCAACAGTATTACAGAACTCCATAGCAGTACCTTCTTCATCAACTCTCACTACTTTGGCAGATAGGCTTAGGGGTTCGTCAAAAATAGGCCCATTCGAGGTAATTATGACTTCACATAATTCACCTACTGTCAATTTAGCAGGACATTCTAAGTACGTTCCGGAGAGGCTCAGGCAGACAACTTTACACAAATAATCCCCAGCAAGTACGTGACAAGTGAAAGTAACATCCTTCATGGGTATTCTTTTATAGGCTCGTCGCTCTTCAAACATGTCGTTTTCTCAAGAATACTTTTCCATAATATGTCTTATTGAAATAAAATAGCCGATGATATACAACTCTATAGATCCTATTACGCATATACTACATAGTAAAATTATCTAGTACAGCGTAAACCTTAATGTGCCGTTTTGGGTTTGGGTTCGTCCGTCATACTCGAGTGCTGTTATCGGGTATCGAGGAATTTAGCTACGCTCTGGATCCCCGATTACTCCCTCGAGGATGACTTCGATGAGAAGATATAAGCCTTACAGTGTAACTAGCACGGATCACCTCAGATATCAAGGTAAGGATAACTTTATATTGGTTAAAAGTTTTTCATCATACTGTCATCCTTGGAAATTACATTTTATTTAAAGATTTCAACCGTGAATTCAACATCTTCCGAACGATTAATGTATTTCTTTGTTGCTGAATAGTTTGCAGGAAGCTTCCTGGATGCTTTTCCTGAATTTGCCCAATAGAGGAAAAGACCGGGGGCGTTATAAATGCGAAGACAATACAGATAAAAAAAACAACGCTGCGTAGAACAGGGAAGTCAACAAAGGATGAACAGATTTTCTATTTTCATATTGATAATTCTAGTATTCATTTCGACGAATAATGCTCTTTCACAACAGGAGCAAAAACTTCAAAAAAATGGATATGAAATAGATGTAATATGGAAAGAAAAAAATAATAATGAATTGGAGCTTTCCGGCAAAATTGTAGGTGGCAACAAGAATTGCAATAAACTTAATTTCGAATTTTACATAAAAAATTCGTTCTCAGGAGAATCTGTTAGGTTTGGTGGCTTTCTTTTTAATTACCGTCCCGAAGGAAAAAATAATTTCAAAATAAGCAGGAAAATCGACAAGGCGTCAACCAAAGCTTACCACGAAGACTGGACAAAACAATCATGGTTTTTATTAGATAGCTACACCTTAGACTGCTGGAACTGGAATAGCAGACTAAGAAAATACCATGCTTTCTAAATAGCTACTCCCCAGATTGCTGGAACTGTGATAACATAACAACCCGTTAATAGTCCGCCGTAATTTACGGTGGACTATTACTGGAGCCCCTTGTTCGATTTAATAAAAGCCCAAAAAAAACAAACTAAGGAGAAGGAAATGAAAAAAACAGTATTAATTTCGATTTGTGTCTTCATGCTGACCACAATTTATGTCTGTTTTGCTGCTGAAGGAAATCCTGAAAATGGTAAAAAGCTTTTTTCTGATCCTAAACTTGCTGGAAGTCAAAACGACACCGCCTGTATCAAATGTCATCCTGGAAAAGATGCATTCCAATCAATATCTATAAATAGCGATCTTAATAAAATAATAAACATGTGTATCACGAAACCTTTGGCGGGAAATGCATTGGAAAACGATTCTCAAGACATGAAAGACTTGAAAACTTACATCCTTTCCCAGTCTAAATAATGGTATTGCTAAAGTGAATGGATGTAAAAGAATCCAACCAAGGTATTAACGCTGGCAAGTAAGAGGTCCGGGGTTCAGATACTTTCACGGTACGTATCAAGCCTTAACATTTATCCGCCATCATCTACCGCATCTTGCTAAAGGTTACGAGAAGGAAACAAAAGAGGGCGAGCGGTTGGCTGGTGAAAAGAGAAAATGTAGTTTTACCCTGGCCCCCCAATACTTCTAATAAATTGTCCGCTTCCGGTAAGCCGACTGATAGCATGAAGCCCCATGCAATGGGTGATACTTGCACTGTTGTCGGCAATAATGACCACGCCGTACTAACCGACGTTTTAGGTGAACACAATCCTGACAAAAGACCGAAAACACAACAGGCTTTTTCCTTGGCCCGATCCTGTCTAGGCAGACATAGATAACCACCAGAAAAACAACAATAAATAGACCGTTATGGCCGCCGATGAGCGGCTCAGCGTCAATTCCCTCGGCACCTGATTTGATCAGGGTATTAAAAAAATCCATTAGCCGCCTCCAAGCCTATTTCCTTCGTAAGAGTTATGTCACACATACGCCAGCGCGCAGAGTTTTTTTTACCATTTCAACATTTTCTACATAAATTACACAAAATAGCAACTCTCATCTGCTCCCCCCGCCACCTTTCTCTGTTTTCTTCAGTTGTTTTCAACCAAACCCAAATTTTTTTTTCCTGCGGCCTTTTTATAGGCTGTGTTCTTGTCTCTTTTTCCGACGGCAATTACTAACACAAACAATTCGTTATCAACAACTTCATAAACTAGCCGATAGCCACTGGCTCGTAATTTAATTTTGTAATGGTTTTCAAATCCAGAGAGTTGGCGGCCTGGCATATGAGGCTGTTGAAGACGCTCTTTTAATTTCTTTTTGAATTGTGTTTGGATTGAGTTGTCAAGCTTCTTCCATTCCTTAAGCGCTGTAGGAAGAAATTTTAGTTTATAAATCATCGATACTTACTTCCACGGCTGAAATTTTATCATGTTGGCGTTCATTGACTATCACACCTAATTGATAATCTTCAATTTTGTCCATTAATCTCTCATAAGTCTCAGCCGGAATCAAATATGCTGTTGGTTTGTTATGGTTGAGAATGGCGATCGGCTCCCCCCCAGCTTGCTCAATGAGAGCAGAAGGGTTCTTCTTTAATTCTGATATGCTTGCTGAACAACCTGCTAATATTGATTCCATTATTACACCTCGCTAATTTGTTATGACCTAATTTACGACTTTGTTATAGGTCTTATTTTAGGGCTTAGCAAGTTATTATTGCTGGTTAACGCCTACATCAGTTGCCCGCCGTGGAGGTTGTTGATTAATTAATTAATTTATTAATTAGGCAGGAGCTATAACCTTGAACTGCCCAAAAAATCGGATACGTGATGCGGGACAACTGAATGTGATGGTTCGGCAATTTTTGCCGTTTGATTTCTATATTGCCCATTTTGGTTCCAAAATCGACAATGCGGTCTAGTAATATCAACTACTTACAGAGAAAGCAAACTGTCTTTTTAATGTAATCTCAATCGGTTAGCGTGGGCCGACCCCATTTGTCGTCCGACCATTTATCGTCCGGCGCATGCTTTGGTGTGGAGGACATCGGAAAGCCGTGTGCGGGAGAACCGCAAGCACGGTTTGAGGTTTGATGAGGGAAGGCTGATGAACGAACAGGTCTGTTGGCACGTAGTAGCCGCGTGCGGCGAGGCGTCAATAAAAGTCCTATCTGGTTGCTCGGCATGTCAGTTTCCTACTCTACCCTATTATTTACCTTTATGAGTCACTTGAGAGGAAGAACAGTGAACAGTCGGGGAATAACAGGGGGCGAGGTGGTTGCCTCGGCCTCCTGCTTCTGCTGACTGTTCCTGTTGGCGCGCTTCTGCCTTTTTATTTACCGCTCATCAGCTTGTAGCAGACAGTGCCGCAGCCAATGAGCGCGATGGAAAACAACAACATAAAGCTGGTTATTTCATGCGTTACATGGTAAATGTTAGATTAAGACAGCTTATAAACAACCTTAAAAGCAACAATGCCATAAATGAATCATCACGACCTCCTCACTCAACTCGGCCTGCGCTACCGGCAGGAACGGATCAAACAGAAGATCAAGCTCAGCACCCTGGCTGTGCGCTGCGGCATATCCATTGATACCCTGCGCGCCATCGAACAGGGCAATGATCGGGTTCGCATCGGGTCATGGCTGACGGTGGCCCAGGCCCTCGATCTGGCCTCCCCCTGGCAAGGGTTGCTTGCAGTTGAGATTGATCCCTTTGAGGAATACGACCGGCAGCGCGAACTCAAGGAAAATCTGAAGAAAACAAGGGTGCGTTCATGAGCGGCAAGGATGCTCTGGCCCTCCGGGTCTTCGCCCGCCTGCCGGGCGGCGAAGTCCTCCAGGCGGGCCGTCTGCTTTCGCGCAATCTCTCATCACCTGGCAACAAACAGGGTTTCTTTCAGTACGATTCCAAGTATCTGAACCACCCCGCCGCCTATCCGCTCGATCCCATTCACCTGCCCCTTCAATCCGGCACTTTCAGCGCCAACCGGGGGGAATCCGGCATCCACGCCGTGTTCGACGATTCCCTGCCCGACGCCTGGGGCCGCACCATCCTTGCCAAACGCGCCGGGCTGGACAAAACCCGCTTTACCGCCATCCATTTGCTGGAGGCGCTTGGCGGTGACGGGCTGGGCCGTCTGCTCTACCAACGGGAGACCGGGCCAATCGAGCCGGATTACCGGGACGCAAGTATTAATTGGGAACAGATCACCGCCACGATGGAAGAGGCCGGACTCTTTGAAGAGGACATGGACACCGAAAACCTCGCCCTGCGCCATCTTCTTGCCTGTGGCAGTTCCGCTGGCGGCGCGCGGCCAAAGGTACTGGTTCGCAAGGATGGTCAACTCTGGCTGGCCAAATTTTCCAGCATCCGCGATCCCAGCCCCAATCTGCTGGTCGCCCTGGAAGAGACAGGCATGCGACTGGCACAACAAGCGGGTCTGGAGATCCCCGAGTTGCAGCGGCAGCGGGTGGCGGAGCGGGACATCCTCCTGATCCGGCGTTTCGATGTCGCCCCGGAAGGCGGCCGCAATGCTCTGGTCAGCATGCGCACCCTGACCGGCTCGGAAAATCCGTACCTCACTTCCTATGCCGACATGGCCGGAATTATCCGCGCTGTGTCATATGACCCGGCTCGGGATGTGGCCGCGCTCTTTCGCTGGATGATCTGCAATGTCCTGTTGCAGAATACCGACGATCATCTGCAAAATTTTTCCATGCTCCATACCAGCGTCGGATGGCGGCTGTCGCCGGGCTACGATATCACCCCGAACATCCATCAGAATCATCACATCCTGCGTATCAACGGCAGCGACACCCCTTTTACCCGCGACGATCTTCTGACCGAGGGGCGACGTTTTGGCCTGTCGGCACAGAAAAGCCGCCAGCTTCTTGACGAGGTGTTCACCGCCCTTGCTCCCTGGGAGATGGTATTCGAGCAGTGCGCCGTCCCTTGGGAGCATTGCCGGAACCTGCAGTCAAACCTGCTCCACAAAAGAACCCTGCTAACAGGCTGAAAACATGACAACAAGCACCCCACCCGGAGTAATAGGGGACAGACCCCGTTTTTCACCCAACTTTGAAGCCTGAACTGACCTGATGTGTATTCCACTGAATTCGGACACTCATTCCAGTCAAAACGTAGACAGGATCTTGCAGCTTGCCTTTTAAATATCATGTTGATATTACAAGGTAAATATGCCGTCAAGCGAGGGGAACTTCAGTTTAAAGATGGAGACAACCGAGAACTTCCAGTAAAGGTCGATATCCAGAAGGGATAAGAGTTTGTTGAAGACTAAACAATCCACCGTCTGAAGACGGTGGGTTTAAAGAGGACTGAAAGTCCTAATACCGGCCCCAGGCCGGTTGACTCATTCAATATCAAACTTATCATTGGGATCTTTTTCAAAATGGTGTTCCAAATACTCCTGAA
>JAIPEF010000016.1 GCA_021737265.1 Desulfocapsa sp.
CGAAAAAATGATCCGCCACCAGGACACCAGACCCTATGGCATGGCTACCATGAATTTCAATATATGTGCCTGGGTTTTGCGTTGCTGGATGAAGAAACTAAGCCATTTGGTGACACTTATGGGTAATAGGCAGTCCTAGCACTGCAACATCAAAGCGGTGAGTAAAGAGATTGAGAGCAACGGAGAAGGACTGACCTTCAGCTCACCCGGGTGAGTTGTCTCTGTTCTGGTGGACGACAGTTTTGAAGTCAAAACTGGTGGGGTTCTGAAAAACTCGCAAGTCAAAATAAGGAAGGGCGGCCAGAAGATGATCAAAAATGTCAGCCTGGATAGCCTCATAGTTGGCCCAGACCTGATCCTTGCTGAAGACATAGATTTCCAGAGGCAGGCCTGTCTCTGTGGGGGCCAGATGCCGGACAAGGAAGGTCATGTTGGAGTGGATCTGCGGGTGTTGCCGTAAGTATTCCACGGTGTAGGCGCGGAAGATGCCGATATTGGTCTGGTTGCGGCCATTGACAGGAGAGCCGCCTTCTATTCCATGTCGAGTGTTGTATGCTTCAATTTCTTTCTGCCTTGGGCGCAGATATTTTTCCAGGAGCTGAATCTCTCCCAATTTCTCAATCTCCTCGTCACTCATGAAGTGGATGGTGGAGAGATCGATATTGATGGCTCGCTTGATTCGCCTGCCCCCGGATTCACTCATGCCCCGCCAGTTTTTGAAGGAGTTGGCGATGAGTGCATAGGTGGGTATGGTGGTAACGGTTTTATCCCAATTCTGCACCCGCACACAGTGGATGGACATCTCAATAACATCACCATCCGCCCCATACTCTTTCATCTCAATCCAATCTCCAATCCGGATCATATCGGTGGTCGAGAGCGTGATGTGAGCAACAAAGCCAAGTAATGAGTCTTTGAACACCAGGAGGATGACGGCCGTTAACCCCCCGAGGAGGCTGAGTAGTCCCCAGGGAGAACGCCCGGTGAGGATAGCTACCAGAAAAATCGCACAGAAGATGACGGTGACGATGCGCGCCACATCGGTATAGCCACGGATGGCCGCCCCACGCTTTTTGGATATTTTGCAAAAAATATCGTTGATTGTGTTGATGAGGGCGGTGATGGTGAGGGTGGCGACAATGACTACACCCGCCAGGAGAAAACGGGACAAAAACAAAGAGAATGTAGAATCCGGCTCCAGGAGGAGGTCCTTGAAGATATGGATAACCGATAAGGGGACAAGCCAACTGAGTCTGTGGAAAAATTTATGTTCAATGAGTGGATCATCCCAGTTGAGACGGTTCTTATGAATAAATCGCACAACAAGCGGGAGCATGGTCCGGCGCACAATCCAGGTTGCCAGTATGGCCAGGGTCAGGATCCCCAGAGTAATGAGGATCGGTGCGGTCGATTCGGCAATATTTTTCTGCAGACCAAGGTGAATGAGCCAGAATTCCAGAGTGTTATCAGTCATGTGGTATTGTTTGGAAGGATTTCGTGTTCACAGTGAAGGAGGTCGCACTGCAGCCACCCCCGGGTCAGGGGACTATCGTGGCCCAGCAGTAGTTTACTGGCTTCGGCTGCCTGGATGGCGGCAATGAACGCTACTGTCGTGACCATCACTTTTGGCGCTTCGGGTGGGCCCGATGTCTGTGGATAGAGTGTGTTGATGAGCGCATTTGCTTTCCAGTCTATCCCGACCTGGCCGTACCACTCCCTCACTGCCCCGTGAATCATGGGGATAGCGTGGCTCCGGCACATCCCGGCCAGCTCTTTTCTTGCCTCTGTTGAATCAAGGCAGTCGATGACGATATCGGCTCCGGCAATGGACTGCTCGTTGAAAAGCCTGACCTGTTCTTTTGTTTGCAGCGCCGGATTTATTTGTTGCAGTTCCCGGGACAGGACTTCCACCTTACTATCGCCAAGGGTTTTCACAGTACAAAAAAGCTGGCGATTCAAATTGGACTCGGAAAAGGTGTCGGGGTCCGTGAGGAGAAGGGTACCGATTCCCAGACGGGCAAGGAGTTCGGCCGTTCTTCCTCCCAGCCCGCCGCAGCCGATGATTGCCACCCGGGCCTGGATGAGTTTGAGTTGCTCGCTGCAACTGAGCCCGTTGCGTTGGTAGCGAGCAGGGAGAATGGAATGACGCAGGGCGACTTTTTCAATATCGCGTAAGGGGCAGTCAAATGTTTCGGCTGCCCTTTGCAGTTCAGTCAGGTCAATACAAGCCCCGGTTGCCTGCTCTTCAAGAAAAGAGCGAATTGCCTTCTGCTTATCCACCGCCAATTACCGGAAAAATAGCATAAATATCATCATCTTGAAGTACGGTTTCAAATTTGCAATGACGGGAGTTGATCATAAGAACACCAACCTCTTCCCGGTCAATCTTCAGATCGTCGACAACCATGCCGGCAGTAGTGCCTTCCGGCAGCTCTTTGTCTTCTTTCACAAAACGGCCTTCCCGAAAAAAGGCAAAGAGCTTGACCTGTACCCGCATCTAGAAGTTCCAGAAGGTATCGATTTCTTCGCCGGTGAAATCCCACACTGTGTTATGCGGTGGAATAGGCTCCAGTTCAAAAAATTCCGGCAGCCTGTCATCCAGGTTGGTAAACCCGGCGGCCACATTAAAGGCATGCTCGGTCTTCAGGATGCTCATACCGAGGTTTGTTACATCATCGGCCGTGAGATTGATCCCGAAACGGGCATTGATCATGTCAATCAGTGCCGGCAGGCAGGTACCGTCATCGAGGGCGGCAAAGGCGATGAAGAGACACATTCCGGTGGAGTCAATGGCCGCTGTCGCGATCTGCAGGTTGCGGGAGAGTTCCACCTGTCCCTCTTTTGAGAGTGGGTCTGCAGATCCACCAACCCCGAGAATCTCTGTGGCAATGGTGTATCCCATGGTGTGATCTGCCCCCTGGGTGGAGGTGGCATAGGTGACACCGATTCCCTTGATGGCGCGGGGATCGTAGGCGGGAATTCCCTGATTTTTCACAACCGGCACCCGTGTTACGCCGTATGTCCTGCCAACATTTCCGGCACCGTTGCCGATGACGCGGCCAAGTGGAGTACCCATTGCGATCTCTTCTTTCATGATGCGTATCATTTCGTCAGCGTCCCCAAAGTCCAGCACGCCGCCTTCCATGGCCACCCCAAAGGCTACTGCAGTTTCAATGGAATCAATGCCGATGTCGTCCATGATGTTGTCCATTTCAGCAATCTTGTCCAGGTTGTCGATGGTGCAGTCGGCCCCCATGGCCCAGATGGACTCATATTCAAAACCGGATGTGAGATAATTTCCCTTGAGGTCATTGTAGATCTGGGAACATTGAATGACACAGCCTGTGTGACAAGCATGCCTGGGCTTGCCGCCCCGTTCAACAATGAGATCATGCATGGTCTCACCCGAGATCTGCTCATGACCCTCAAACTGTCCTGCTGTGAAGTTTTTGGTGGGCAGTCCTCCTGCCTCGTTGATGATATTCACCAGAACATTTGTGCCATAGGTACCAAGGGCCTGGCTTATGGGGTTATCAATCAGGGCCTTGGCGAACACCTTGTTGGCAGCCCTGAATGCGTCCATGTCAGCTATTTCCACCTTGGCGTCTCCTGCGTCGACGGCAATAAATTTGACTTTCTTGGAGCCCATAACGGCTCCCAGTCCGCCTCGACCGCAGGAACGTATATGACTGTCGGGATCTTTGATGGAGATGTTGGCTGCACACATCTGCATCTCGCCGCCCTGGCCGATGGATATCACACCAATTTTGTCGGAAAAGCGTTTTTCAACAGCATCGACCACTGCAAAGTTTCCTTTACCGATCAGCTCTTCTTCCTTGTTGATTGTCACTCCTTCAGGGGTGAGGAGCAGGGAGTACCAGCTGTTATCTTCGGGCTGCCCTTCAATGATGAGGGCTTTGCAGCCAATTTTAGCAAGTCTCTGGGCAGAGCTTCCTCCGGCATTTGCTTCTTTGATGGTTCCTGTGAGTGGACTTTTTGCACCGCAGGAAATACGGCCGGAGTTGGCGGCAGCAGTTCCGGAGAGGAGACCGGGGGCAATGACCAGTTTGTTGTTTGGTCCAAGGGGGTGACAAGTGGGAGGGACCTCGGCAGCGACAATGGTGGACGTGAGTCCGCGGCCCCCATGTCCGGCCCAGTCCGCAGGAACATCTTCTATGGAAGTGGAAAGATCTGTCATGTTCACACGAAAAACTTTGTCAGCCATGGTATTTCCTCCTGATGGGTTGATGGTAAGGTAAGCGTTGTGATTTTCATGTAAAAAGGGCAAGAAGAATTCTTATTTTTGGAGATCTGTTGCACTCAACTCTAGTTATATTCTGCAGTGCTCAAACCCGCCCAATTGCCTTCCTTTGGACAACAGGATCTGCCAAACTTGAGCATCTCTCGACCTGAAATTGCCTGCAGAGGACAGCAGGTAATATTTCCACATTCGATAGAATCTCTCGTCGTACTTTTCCTTCAGTTCAGGGTAGTGAGTGTCAAAGTTTTTAAACCAGCACATAAGGGTTTTATCATAGTGTGGACCAATATTGTGTGTGTCCTCTATTATAAACAGCCTCTCACTGGCCTTACCAATCTGGGTGATCGATGGCAGCATTGCACCGGGAAAAATGTATTTGCTCAGCCAGGGCCCCCCTTTGACTACAGAAAAATGAAGGCCTATGGTGTGCAGTAAAAAACATCCTTCATCTTTAATCGCCTTGTGGACAACTTCCATATAGGTCCGGTAGTTCTTGTATCCTACGTGTTCAAACATACCCAGAGAAACAACGTGGTCAAATTTTTCGTTGATATCCCGGTAGTCCTGGAGACGCAACTCTATTGGTAAGTCACGGCACAGTTCCCGGCCATGGGCAATCTGTTCTTTGGATACTGACATTCCAACTCCTTCTACTCCGTATTTTTCGGCTGCATATTTTAAAAAGCCTCCCCACCCACAACCGATATCCAAAATTCTTTGTCCCTTCTGCAGGTTGAGCTTTTTGCAGACCATGTCCAGTTTAGCCTCTTGAGCGAGAGCCAGATCGTCAGTGCCACAAAAATAGGCACAGGTATAGATCATTCTCGGATCCAGCATGGCCCGGAAGAGGTTGTTGCCTATATCGTAGTGTTTTTCCCCTATAACAAAGGCCTTGTGCTTCGCCTGGAAGTTGAAAAGCTTCGCTTTCAGGATTCGCCAGGCCAGTCTCTTGTTATTGCGAAGCTTGTAACCCAGTTTGGCTCGTAACAGCTTATTGATTGTTTCATCCAACTGGTCTGATTCCCACCATCCCTCCATGTACGTTTCACCCATCTGCATGGAGGGATCTTTGAGAACTCGGGAGTATAAATTATCGTTCAGGACTTGGATATCCCATGGGCGTGATCCGTTGACCTCAATATCGGTCAAGGCCAGGAGTTGTTCAATTATCTTTTGTTGTGAGTTCATGTGCAAGCCTCATATTTATCCAGTACGCTGCTTGAATTCATATTGCTAAGCTGCAGTTGACTGTGGCATCTAAGAGTTTTTCACATCATTGTTGATACATTACGTTGCCGCAATCGCGGAGGTTATAGCCGCCTAAATTTGTGACCAATTCCTTAAATTCTGGACTGTTGCGGATAAGATCGAGCAAGGCCCCTATCTTTTTGTCATCAAGAAACTGTTGGGGAATGATCAGGTCGTATCGTTCTTCTGCCACCGGCACAAAGTCAAGATTCAGGGCATTAGCAGCGGCCAGAATACCCATACCGCAATCCACACTTCCATTGGCAATGGATGCCGCCACACTCATGTGGGTGTATTCCTCGTGGCCGTAGCCGTTGATGTCGGCCGGGTTTAAATCAAGATCCCTGAGGGTCTTGTCGGTGAGCAGCCGGGTGCCCGCTCCGTTCTGGCGATTGATAAAGCTGAGATTTCTGTCTGCAATATCCTGGAATCCCTTGATTCCCTGGGGGTTTCCTTTGGCAACGATCAGGCCCTGCCGGCGGTAGCAGAGGTTGATGAGCTGCAGAGGGATGTCTGCCAGAAAACGTTTGATAAACGAGATGTTGTATTCCCCTGTTTCTTCATCCAGGAGATGGCTTCCGGCAAGATGCGCTTCGCCGCGCCTGATGGCCATGATGCCGCCCATGGATCCTACATGGGCAGATGAAATGCGAATGCTCTTTTGTCCTTTGTGGAGAAGGTTGGCTAAAACATCAATGATGTTGTCATGGCTGCCGATGGCAACCAGGGTTGACTGTACATCAGTGAGGGGACGCAAGAGTTCGATATCAACCTCTTCTCCAGCGCCCACCCCTTCTGATCCTGCTCCCAGGGTAAGGAGTCCGTCGGCCCGCACCAGGGACATGACAGCGCCGGCACCTTTTCCGGCAGGTGTTGCCATGAGTTCTTTACCCACCTGGCCAAGGGTGATGCGGATAAATTCATCGACTCCCATGGCGGAATGCATGGGACGTGACATGCGGGCCTTTGTTGTTTCAACTGCCGGCTTTTGCATGTCCATGAAGGAGTAGATCATTTCATGGACAAAGAGGCGCATGGTGAGGATGGCCGAGACCGGATATCCGGGGAGGCCGATCACCGGCGTGTTGTCTACAATTGCCAGAATCACCGGTTTGCCGGGTTTGATGGCAACACCATGTACGATCACTTCCCCAAGCTCTGCAAGCACTGTTGAGGTGTAGTCACGTGTTCCTGCCGATGCCCCGGCGTTGATGATGACGATATCATTCTCTTGAGCTGCTTTGCTGATGGCTGCACGGAGCTTTTCCTTGTCATCGGAAACAGGTTTTGCTCTTGTGGCCCTGGCTCCCCATTCGTTCAGGTAGCCTGCCAGGATACGGGAGTTAAATTCAATGATCTGGCCGGGAGCTGGAGCAGTGCCGGGCTGAATGAGCTCGGACCCCGTGGGTATAACCAGCACCTGGGGTGCTTTCTTAACCGGAATTTTGGTGACACCGGTGGCCAGCATGGCCCCTTGATCAATAGGACGGATTGTATGGCCTTCCGGCAGGATCAGTTCTGTCGCCACAATGTCTTCACCAATGGTACGGACATGCTGCCAGGGGGTCGCCGGGATAGCCAGTTCCACCTCATTTTCACTTATATAGTGGACATCTTCTATCATCACCACAGCATCAAATTCCCGGGGCAGGTTGTTGCCGGTATTGACTGCTATAAATTGTTTGGCCCCCAGTCGGACAGGTGCAGCCTCACTGGCTGATGCAAGGTCACCAAAATGGACACCAATACCGTCCATGGCGGCTGCGTTATAGGCGGGGGAAGAATGGGCCGCAAAGACAGGGGCCCCGGTGATTTGGCCCAGTGCCTCCTCAACATTGATCTCTGCAAGTTGAGCGCCCTTGGGGAAGTTGATTGTCTGCAGGGCATTATGCCATTTTTCTTTTGCCTCGCTCAAGGGCATATTTTTTACATAAATATCTTTTTGATTCATGATAGGAGGTACACCTTGATGTGTGTGTGTTTATTCAAGCCCTGTGTCGCTTCATCAATGAAGAAATACCCGTCTGCACGAGAGAGGGTGGAGATGGAACCTGATTTTCCTAAAACCGGAACAGCAAGGAGTGTATTGTCTTCCTGCTCCTCCAGCTGGACGCGAACAAGATCGAGCCTGCCGGCAGCCGAGTTGATGTTTCTGTCAAGTGTTGCATTCACTGATGCCTGCCGGGAATTCTCGGGGTGGGGAATACCGGCAAGGAGTCGCAAAGCAGGATTCACAAAAAGTTCAAAACAGACCATGGCCGAGACCGGGTGTCCGGGCAGGCCAAAGATGGCAGTATCATTGGTCAGTCCGATGATAATTGGTTTTCCCGGCTTCAGCGCAACACCGTGCACCAGGATTCCGGGGTTGCCAAGTTTTTCAATTACTCGTTCTCCCAGATCCCGCATACCAACAGAACTGCCGCCGGAAAAGAGGACCACGTTGTTTTCACTGGTGGCCCGTTGAAGTGTTATAAAAAATGTCTCTTCACTGTCTGAGACTATGCCGTAATCCGTTACTTCAGCACCCAGCCGCCTGCAGAGGGCGGCTAACGTGATTCCGTTGATATCCCTGATTTTTCCGGGAGGCGGTGATTCCGACCAGGGTACAACCTCGTCCCCTGTGGAGAGGATAGCAACTTTTGGCTGCCTGTATACTTTGACTTCTGCAATACCCAATCCTGCAAGTAATCCGAGATCCTGAGGGCGGAGGAGGTGGCCTTTTGCGAGCGCCGGGCTGTCTTTTTTAATATCCTCGCCCCGGTTGATCAGGTTTATGCCCACACCTACACTTTTTACAACCTCAATCATCTTTTCATCAACTGGAATGGTGTGCTCAAACATCACCACCGCATCACTGCCCTTTGGCAGCAATCCACCGGTTGCAATGCGGAAACATTTCCCCTGTCGTACTTCTCCTTCCGGCATCTGGCCCATGGCGACCTCTCCATCGATTTCCAGATAGCAGGGCATGGAACTGCTCGCCCCAAAGGTGTCTGCTGCCCGCACTGCAAAGCCATCCATGGTGGATCGCGGGTGGGCCGGCAGATCTTCGGGAGAGAGAAGATTGCTGCTTATAATCCGATCCAGTGCCGCAGGCAGTGAACAGTGTTCGCTTTGAAGGGGAGTGTTTGCCAGTGCACTCAGAAGAATGGATTTTGCTTTTTCCACGGGGGTCAGACTTACGCGGCCAAGCATGTCTTTTGTTACTCCGTCAGCTGCCATGGCCGCTGCTCCTGATTGTGAGGGTGATCATTTTTTCAGTTTGAAGGAGGCTGGATAATGTCTGGGGCTCGATATGCTTGTCGTTCATTGTGACTTTGTCGATGGCTGCAAAAAGTGGCGGCCGGTAGGCCAGAAACTTGCCAAGAGCTGAAGCCTGAATTGTACAGCCGACATTCAGGATCTGGGCGCCCCTTTCCACTGCAATTATGTTGAATAGTTTCACCCGAATTTGTAAGGGCTGATCAATCGCATTTGTGTCGGAAAGCTTATCGGCAGTCTTAGTACGAAGGGATGCATGTACTCCGTCTTTTCGAAAGATTGCTCCGGCAAGACCGGGCATGGCGCCAGAGAGGGCCAGCACTGCCTCGGTTCCAAACAGCTGCTGCTGCAGATCATCGGCTGGTAAACCATTCAAAAAGATAGTCTGAACCCTTTGACTGACATACTCGTCGGTAAAACCGGGAAGATCAGCCAGGAGGGCTCTGATGGTTGCACCTTGCGGTGTAGTCAGGTAAATCCCGTTCTGGAGCAGGGTTGTAAACCTGGGAAGCACTTCTATCCCAACAGTTAAAGAGACCTCTTTTGTCTCCGGTGTATTACATTCGCTGAACATGACGGTCATACTTGGCAAAGTAAATTTCAGTCAAGGTGAGAAAGGCAGTAACAATAAGAGGCCCGTAAATAATACCAAGTACTCCGTATACACTGAGGCCGCCTATAATTGCCAGAAAAACCAGGAGGGTGTGCATCTGTACCTGATCTCCCACCATTTTCGGTTTTACCAGGTATTCTATAGAAAAGGAGAGGGCCATGTAGAAAATAAAGAGAAAGACACCCGCGCCAACACGATCACTGAGCATGAGTATTCCGGCGGCGGGAATCATCACCAGGCCGACACCGAATATGGGAAGAAAGGCGAGAATGGCCATGATTCCGCCCCAGAGGATGGGGGAGCTGAGCCCGAGGATGGAGAAAACCACACCTCCCAGTACCCCCTGAATCAGACCGCAGATACCGTTTCCTTTGAGAATGGCATTTGCGATTTCTTCAAATTTTTCAAGGAGTAACCTGTCTTCATCATCAGGGAGAGGAGAGACGGCAATAATGAACTTGATCAGGCGATCCAGGTCAATGAGCAGGAAAAATATGGTGAGGATCATCATGAAGAAGAGAAAAATGAACTGCAGAATATTGGCAGCCCACAGGCTGGCCTGATTGTAGAAAAAGAGGCCTGCCATCTTGGCAAGGTAGGAGAAAACGGCGGTTATTTGGGTCGCCTCAAAGCTAAAGCCGAAGCCTTTTATGTATTCCTGAAGCTGGGTGACAAAGGGGCTGTTCTGGATAAAGAGTTGAACCTTCATTCCTACCTGGGTATTGCGTCCCCAGTGATAGAGCCCCAAGGCTTCATTGGAGAGTGCCCCCACAAAGAAGAGGATTGGAATAAAGACAATCAGAATGATGAGCAGGCAGGTGAGGATTGATGCCAACCCCTCTGACATCTTTTTGCCGAGCATTATGTAGACCGGTCGGAATATATTGGTGAGCAGAAAAGAGAGAACGAGAATGGACCAGAATGGCCAGAGAATGCGGCCAAGAAAAATGATGGAAATAAGAAAAATCAGAAGAAAATACCAGATCCTCATGGAATTTGGCTTTTTGTCAGGGGCAACTGGTATTATGCTCTGATCAGTCATTTCATTATTACCTGTGGTTTGTCGACCGTTTTTTGGCAGGAAAATGTTGCAATTTTCACGGAGTTGAGTACCTTTATTTGCTTTGCGATCAAGAATGCGGGGCTGATTTAGCCAGCCATTTTGATTGGTACATATTACTATATAATGGACTGCGGTTGAATTAAAGAGAAATACTTTCAATAATCTCCCAAAAGTTAAAGTTATTGATGGTGAGTTGTCACAACGCCATCACTTTTAGAACTGGAAAAGAGGCACACACGATGTGGAAAGATTTAGAGATATCGGTCTGTAAGTGCGAGTCCGATAAACTCCGGGATAAACCGGACCAGGATAATCTTGGGTTTGGAGTTCATTTTACCGACCATATGTTTCTCATGAAATGGGATCGGGAAAACGGCTGGCATGATGCGGAGATCTGTCCCTATAAAAATTTCAATATGGATCCGGCCGCCATGGTTTTCCATTACGGCCAGGCGATCTTTGAAGGACTCAAGGCCTATAAGGACGAAGATGAGCAGATTTATCTGTTTCGTCCCGAAGACAACCTGGAGCGCATGAACAGTTCAGCCCTTCGTATGTGTATGCCGCGAATTCCGGTGGATAAGGTGCTCAAGGGACTGAAGGCCCTGGTCTATCTGGATCGGGACTGGATCCCCTCCGGTGAGGGGGCAACACTGTACATCCGCCCCACCATGATAGCCGTTGAACCGGCACTGGGTGTCCGGCCCGCGGGTGAATACTACTTCTTTATCATCATGTCCCCAGTAGGGGCCTATTATCCAGAAGGTTTTAGTCCCACTAAGATCTGGGTAACGGACAAATATGTACGTGCTGTTAAAGGCGGTGTCGGTCATGTGAAAACTGCAGGGAACTACGCTGCTTCCATCATGGCAGCGGAAGAGGCGCACAAGGCCGGGTATACACAGGTTCTCTGGCTTGATGCCTGTGAACGCAAGTATATTGAAGAGGTGGGGACATCGAATATCTTTTTCAAGATTGGTGATGAGTTGATCACTCCGCCCCTTGGTGGATCCATCCTTGGCGGCATTACCCGTGATTCTGTGATTCAGTTGGCTAAAAGCTGGGGAGTGGATGTGGTGGAAAGGCGGATCACCATTGATGAGGTGATAGCCGCCAATGAGGATGGCAGGTTGCAGGAAGCATTTGGTACGGGGACTGCTGCAGTGATCTCGCCGGTGGGTGAGCTCTGCTACCAGGAGAAAAAGTATGTGGTGGGTGATGGCAGCACCGGTGAGTTATCCCAGCGGCTTTTTGATGAACTGCAGGCCATTCAGAAAGGAACACAGGATGATCCTTTCCGGTGGATTGTCCGAATCGGTTGATTTTTCCCTCCTTTTGCGCAGATCTTGCGAAATAAAAGAACAGAGTTTCAAAAACGTGGGGTGAATGTTAATTTTTTGATATTCACCCCTTGATTTTCATAAAAGCAAACCTATAGTGTTGCCCAGTTTACAACAGCCGGAATTTTCCGGATTATCAAACATGGGTCATAAAGGCAGTTACGGAATTTTGCTCTTTATGATCAAACATACGTTTTACAGGAGGAAGTAAATGAAAATTCGTCCATTAAATGATCGTGTTTTGGTCAAGAGACTGAAAGAAGAGGAAAAGACAGCCGGTGGTATTATCATTCCAGACAGTGCCAAGGAAAAACCAGCAGAGGGTGAAGTTATTTCAGTTGGTCCCGGAAAAGTCGCTGACAATGGTGAGCGTACTGCCCTGCAGGTAAAAGAGGGAGATATGGTTCTCTTTTCCAAGTATGGCGGAACCGATGTGAAACTTGATGGTGAGGATTTCCTCATCATGCGTGAAGATGATATTCTTGGAATCGTAGAATAAATTTTAGGATACCTTCATCAAATTTTGTCAATATACCTTATATAGGAGAATAAAATTATGGCTGGAAAAGATCTAAAATATGGAGTGAAGGCCCGCGAGTCCATTCTCGCCGGTGTCAACATTCTTGCTGATGCAGTAAAAGTTACCCTTGGACCCAAGGGACGGAATGTCCTGATCGAAAAATCTTTTGGCGCACCCACCATTACCAAAGATGGTGTAACTGTTGCCAAAGAAATCGAACTGAAGGATAAGTTTGAGAACATGGGTGCCCAGATGGTTCGCGAAGTTGCTTCCAAGACCTCTGATGTCGCTGGTGACGGTACCACTACCGCCACAGTGCTTGCTCAGGCTATCTATCGTGAAGGTGTGAAGCTGGTAGCTGCCGGCGGAAACCCCATGGAGATCAAACGCGGAATTGACAAATCTGTTGACGCCGTCGTTGCTGAACTGAAGAATATCTCCAAGCCCACCAAAGAGCAGTCCGAAATTGCCCAGGTTGGAACCATTTCTGCAAACAGTGATGCGACCATCGGTAATATCATTGCCGAGGCAATGGACAAAGTTGGTAAAGAGGGTGTTATCACCGTCGAAGAAGCCAAATCCATGGATACCACCTTGGACGTAGTTGAGGGTATGCAGTTTGACCGCGGTTATCTCTCTCCCTATTTTGTGACTGATGCCGATCGCATGGAAGTAAGCATGGAAGATCCTTACTTTCTTCTTGTTGAGAAAAAAGTTTCCAACATGAAAGATCTTCTCCCCGTACTTGAGTCAGTAGCCAAGATGGGTAAGGGACTGTTCATCATTGCTGAAGATGTTGACGGTGAGGCCCTGGCTACACTGGTTGTCAACAAACTCCGCGGCACCTTGAATATAGCAGCTGTTAAAGCTCCCGGTTTTGGCGATCGCAGAAAGGCAATGCTTGAGGATATCGCCATTCTTACCGGTGGACAGGTTATCACCGAAGATCTTGGAATCAAGCTTGAGAACGTAACCGTAAATGATCTTGGTACTGCCAAACGTGTTGTTGTTGATAAAGACACCACCACCATCATTGATGGTGCCGGCGACAAAACAGCCCTTGAAGCCCGCGTCAAACAGATTCGCAGCATGATTGATGCTTCTACTTCTGATTATGATAGTGAGAAATTGCAGGAGCGTCTTGCCAAACTGATCGGCGGTGTTGCTGTGATCAATGTTGGTGCTGCTACTGAAATCGAAATGAAAGAGAAAAAAGCCCGCGTTGAGGATGCACTCAATGCAACCCGCGCAGCTGTTGAAGAAGGTGTTGTCCCCGGCGGCGGTGTTGCTTTCATTCGCTGCCTGGGTGCCCTTGAAGCCCTTTCCCTCGAAGGTGAGCAGAAGCTTGGTAAAAGGATCCTTCTTCGTGCCCTTGAGGAGCCCGTTCGTCAGATTGCAAACAACTCCGGCTGCGAAGGTTCCGTTGTTGTTGAGCATGTAAAAGGTCTCAAAGGCCCTATGGGATTCAACGCGGCTTCCGAAGAGTACGAAGACCTGATCGCTGCCGGTGTCATTGATCCAGCGAAAGTGACCCGTACTGCACTGCAGAACGCAGCCTCTGTGTCAGGTATGCTCCTGACCACAGAATGTGTTATCGCTGATTCACCAGATGATAAAGATTCTGGTGGTATGGGCGGCATGGGCGGCATGGGCGGTGGCATGGGCGGCATGGGCGGAATGGGCGGAATGATGTAATTTTCCCCTGTTAGCTTGCACAACCCATAGAGGTACGGAGCGGGTCCCGGCAACGGGATCCGCTTCTTTTTTGTCAGCCTGAAGTGGAAAAAAGTTGACAGTCGAAATCGAATAAGGTATCTATTTTCGTCTTCACCCATGGCGATGTAGCTCAGATGGTTAGAGCATACGGCTCATATCCGTAGTGTCCGGGGTTCAACTCCCTGCATCGCCACCAAAAAGTGTAAGCCCTCTGAATATCACAAGATATTCAGAGGGCTTTTTTTTGTGTTCAACTCACCGGCCCAGAGAAGCCGCCGTTATATTCCCACGGGCCTCATCCTCAGCTTCCCGTCTTAGATGTAACTTTCACTGCAACGTAGGACATTCTCTGGCGAAGGAATTTTTTTATTATGCCCGTTATCTGTTTTGTGAAAAATGCCATCATTTGATTCGAAAAGATATTTTTCGGTAAGACAGCAACATTTGCATCCCAATTCCAGCAAGAAGTTGCAGGAGCCTTGGTCAAAATAATCAAGAGTCATGTCCACTGCTGAAATTTACCACAAAAAAGGAAGGCCTTATAATATAAGTCAGGCACTCTCTTGGTGGAAGATGCTTTCAGGAGGGATGACGCTGAATTTTTCTTTGTCTGATTCTTTTGCGTATATAAAAAGGCACCTGATAAAAAGCCTTCGAGATAAAATCGGGAAAGGCGGCGGCTTTTATCAAAAATGAAGCATCGCCCATACTGTTACTGTGCATCAGCCATTTTTTATATATTCTGTTACGTAGATTGGGTGGCGACGTTAATACGCGGAAAAAACGAATCTCCTGAGAATCTTTAGGCAACCGGTCAAGCTGATTTAAAACCTCCCCCGGCACCGGGGCGTCAAATTCATTTTTTAAAAAACTCAATGCATAAGACATCGTTAAGCTCAGGTTGCGCGAAGCGGCTTCGGACACCAGCATTGCCCAATCGATCGCATCAGATCTTTTCTTCATAACCGTCAGTACGTCAACAGTCCAGCGGATTGAGGATATGGCGTTCCATCTGAGGCCATGGGCGCAATTATGCAAAATCTGCTGCGTCGGATTCAAAATTTTAATCTTGAATCCTTTGAATGAAACTTCTTCCGTCTGCTTCCAGAGTTCTTCATCCGCTCTATCCCACGGACACTGATAAAAAGCGCGCCAATGAATATCCATTTCATAATGATCGGGGCTTATCAAATCGAGCGAATGAATGTGTTTGACGGGTTTGTCAAGCCAGGAACCATTCCTTTCCTGCCAGCCCTGCTCCTTGAAGTATTTCAGCGTTCTTTTCACGTCCTCTTCAGGGACAAGAAAGTCCGCGTCACTCATGGGACGGATACCGGTATCTTCATAATATGCAGCGATAAGCGCGATGCCCTTGAGCACGATAACAGGTATTTCCCGTTTTTCCAGTTCGACCAGAATCGACAGAAATTTATGAAAAAGGAGACTGTTTTTGTATAGATTCTGACGGTAGACACCTTTTAATTTCTCAATGTGAGGAATCTCTTGTCCCGTTTTTGACAGCCGCTTATATAGTAGCGGCAAGAGGCGAAAACTTCCCCCTTCAATATCGTCAAGGTTGGTAATCGTTATCCATTTTTTGTAGTATTCAATTGCCCGGCTGTCGCTTTTTTCAAGAATCGCGTGCAAAAGCAGCAGTTCATCAGATTGGACCATCATTTTTTTTTCTTTCTTCTATGAATAATCGCTTCTTTGGCGATACGCGCGTAATCGTTGTTTTGGTTCTTGTTCACAATTCCATGATTCCGCGGATGAATTCTCCGGCACATCAAAACATCCGGCAGGATCGCGGTCTTCATCCCCGCATCCAGTGCGCGCTGATACCAGTCGATAAACTCTCCCGTCCTGTACGCGGAATCAAAATACCCGACGCTTAAAAATTTTTCTCTCTTGATCAGCATCGTGCCCGCATGCAACCCCTTAACCGGTTCTTCGGGGCAATGATATTTTCGGCGAAAGCTGTCATCCGTTTCCGGACTGAAAAAATGAGAGGTCATGCCGAATATCATGTCCGGTGCATCGGATGTCTTGATCTCACGCAACTGGAGTTCAATCTTGTTTTTCTCCCAGCAATCGTCGGCATCCAGAAAAGCGATATAATCGCCTGTGGCGTTTTTGACGCCATCATTGCGGGCGGCAGCGGCTCCGCCGTTCTTCTCTCTTCTGATATAGCGAATTCTGTCAGCATAACATCGTGCGATTTCCGCCGTTGTGTCTGTGGAGCAATCATCAACAACCAGGATTTCAAAAGGTTTTACAGACTGATTCAGGACGCTTTGCAAAGCTTCATCAAGATAACTTTCTCCATTATAAACCGGTATGACGACACTGATTTTATAGGAGGATTTCGTCCTCTGCAAAGAGGCTTTGATGGATTTTAAAAGTTCCTTCCGGCAGATTTCCGTCTGACCGGTGAGGCACTGGTTGTGTACCCTTTTATAAAGAAGGTTTTTTTCAATGACCCCGAGCCGGAAGCCGGCATCCTTGGCTCTCAAAAACCAGTCACTGTCGTCACCGATACGATAGGTTTCATCAAAATCTCCCACGGCTTCAAAGTTGGATTTACGCACCAGTAAAGCACTGGGAATAAATGCTGTCGTTTCTGCCCCCTGTCTTTCGGTCCTCACCCATCCGGGAAGCTCTTTCAATGTGTCATCCAGGAATATACTGTGCTTGGTCACCGAGTAATCAATTTCCGGATGGTCTTCCATGAAACCGATCTGTAACTTCAGTTTTTCGGAACTCCAGATATCATCGGCATCGAGAAAAGCCAGATATGGACCCGAAGCCCTGCGGACGCCGTAATTTCGGGCAGCCGCCACACATTGATGCTCCTGGTGCAAATAAATAACCTGACTGTATTCTTTTACGATGGAAGCGCTTTCGTCGCTTGAACCGTCATCTACAACAATACATTCCCAATGACCATATTCCTGATTCAGAACGCTGTTAATGGAATCTTTAATAAATCCTTCGCCGTTATATACCGGTATGATCACGCTTACCTTTGGATTTTTCATTCGCCGCCTTCGATTTCCCCCGCGGCCATGAAACGCTTCAACGCGTCCATGATCTCCGCATTATCTTTCCCCAGCGACATTTGATAAACAGGAATGCCTTGCAGGATAGCGGCAAGCGTTTTCAATGTTTGTTTACCGCTGCCCGGCATTTGAAAAATGGAACTTGCCGCAAGCCCCATCAGGCCTTTGCTTTGCGGCACGCGATCGAAATATGATTTCTGATTTCCAGAAATCACCGGCAATAACACGGCCTTGAGCGGCAGACTTCTCCTCAAAGCATCCGGTTGATGATCACGCAGATAAAAATATCCTTTTTCATCCTTTTGATTATTCAGGGATAAATCGCCGGCCGCAGGCACGCGCTCCAGCATCTCCCAGCGGAACTTGACGCTGTTATAAGCGCTATGCACCACCGGACCGGATTTGTTTTCCAGGACAATATAATCGTCTCCAAGAAATTTAAAGCCATTACGCGCGGCCATAATGGCTGTCGTTGATTTCCCTGTCCCGCTCCGTCCCGCCAGCAGGATCCCCGCAGTGTCTCCACCTATCGCCGCTGCGTGAACCAGAGCCAGGCCGGATTTTTCGCACCACCAGTGCAGGAGCATACGCATCGGCGCTGCTTTTTCATAAAAAGGAAGTTGCCCGGCTTTGGGCAGATAATAATACCCCCGGTTGTTCCCATTATCGAACATACTGAAAATGCCGCTTTTCGGATTGTATAGAACGTGAATATCTTCGGAATTATACGTGACGATTTCTTCCTTATTTTTTGAAATGTCAGTCAGCCAGCCGTATCCGGGAAGGGCACAATCTAAAATATCGGAGTCGCAGGCAAAGATAGTGAACGCCGCTTCAGCGTCTGTTCCGGTGATCTCCAGATGTTCGAACGCTTTGAAGAGGCTGTGCTCAAGGATATCCGAAGAATACGTCAGAAGAACGGTGCCGCCGATAGAAATAAATCTTTTTCTGAGACCGGCGGCTTTTATTCGCGATTCGTTGAAGTAAGCAAGGATATCCGGCAGAATGGTTTCAAATGTGTTCATCAATCATTGCTTTTTTTCTGATGCGGCCATCCCTCTTCCGAAACTTCGTGAATCGGATCCAACAGCAGCATTTCCTGCATGTCGGAAAATTTATCAAAATCAGGCTTCTCATAGGACTGACCATCGAATCCGTTCGCATTAATTTTGCCAACGTTGTGTCCTTCAATCTCTCGGACGAGCTGTTCGTCGGTCAGACGTTGGGCAAATACTTGAAAGTCCGAGCCGATGCATTCGGTCTCACCCGGATAAGACTTCGCTGCATGCGAGGCTATTTGATTTAAAGAACACCCCTGATCAAGAAAATTCCATACTTGAGCCGCCGACTTATTGAGGTTGTAATAACATCCGTTGTCCAGATTGATGACCACAACCTCATCTTCCATAGGCTCGCTGATGACCGCGGGAGCATTGATTTCATAATACTTTTCCATAATGATACTGTTCTATCCTCACAATTTTGAACGGGAGTATACAAACAACTGAAGTTTCCTGGAAATTATGTGGCACCAGGTGGGAAACATTAGTATGGGGGAACCTCTATCAAAAGCGATTTCATCTTCTATGCCAGATGAGAGGTAAATACACAATAAAATATTTAAAAACAACTAGCTAGATAGTGAATGGTGAGTGCAACCATGGTAGAGTTCAATTATTACCTAACTAGTTGAAAATATACCAAAAAGAGCAACTCGCCCTGTTCATATTACGCGATTTACTCACACCCTTGCAAGGAGAATTTTCAAATACGAGGCAGGGGCAACAACGGAAAGTCTGGTTTGCATACACGTTACTGGCGGTGGTAGTTCCATTTACATCATCAATCACCTCTAATTTGTTACGTGCTTTGCAGACTTTGTTTGGTCTGGATTTGAGCGCTTCTTCGAAAATAAAGACGATGGTGAGCGACTGTTTTCCGATCTGAGTAAAACCAACGGAAAATGGAGTCATAATTTCAGCGAATGGTTTATCCGCTATCGACGACAATGCGGTGTCACTGAACCCGGTAAAACATTTCATTCGTTTCGGCATACGGTGGCAACTGTCTGGAAGTGAAAGGAGGTTCACGAGTCAATTCCTGTGACCTTGCTTGGCCACAGCGCAGGAGGCATCACTTACACCAGATATGGTAAAGGCTCTGAGGTAGCAAAACTCGCCGACGTTATAGAGAAAATTGAGTACGATAAGGAGCTGATTATCAAGCCCTGGCAGGCGCATTAAGTTGAACTAAGGAAAGCCATATGTCAAATAAGCGCACCTTATTTGACATATGGCTTTTTTTATGTCAAATTGGTGAAGGTATTGTTACGCTAAAAGCTGGTGAGGAATATGAAGATATCCGAATATATTTCAGGGAAATATGAACAGCAGTATGAATATAAGAGCTTTTTACCGGAGCGAATCAACCATGCATGGCATGTAGACGAGCCGGAACTGATCACTCTTCTTGATGATGCGAACAGGCTTCTGGGTGAATTGAACGCGTTTTCGCAACTCGTGCCTGACGTCGATTTCTTCATCAAGATGCACATTACCAAGGAAGCGACTACCTCCAGTCGTATTGAAGGTACGCGCACCAATATGGAAGAGGCGTTGGTTGATGTGCAGGATGTTGACCCTGAACGAAGAGACGATTGGGAAGAAGTCCAAAATTATATTAAAGCGGTAAATTTCTCTATCGAACGCCTTCAGAGTCTACCGTTGTCAACTCGCCTGCTAAGAGAAACTCATAAGGTCTTGATGCAGGGCGTGCGAGGTGAACAGAAGTTGCCGGGTGAGTTTCGTAAAAGCCAGAACTGGCTTGGGCCAAGTTTGAAAAAAGCTGTATTTGTACCTCCCCACCATGAACAGCTGGCCGAATTGATGACTGACCTTGAGAACTTCATACACAATGATGAAATCCATGTTCCGCATCTTATTCGGGTGGGTATTCTCCATTATCAGTTCGAAACCATACATCCATTTTTGGATGGTAATGGGCGCCTTGGCCGGCTCCTGATTGCTTTGTATTTAGCAAACTTTAATCTGCTTCATAAACCAGCTCTGTATCTTTCCGATTACTTTGAGAGGAATCGGCTGGACTACTATGATCATTTAACAGTGGCTCGAACGAAAAACGAATTGTCGGCCTGGTTAAGATTTTTTCTGATAGGGGTCCATGACACCGCAGAGACGTCTATCGGTGTGTTTAAAGCAATTTTGGAGCTGAAGGAGAGGATAGAGCGAGAGATAATGCCTCAGTTCCACACTAGACGACAGGCGAATGCTCAAGCTTTAATGAGATTTTTATATCAGAGTCCTGTTGTGAACATCAAAAGAGTGAAAGCCTTACTTGATGTACAAACTAACACCGCAAGCTCATTGATTAGTGCCTTTGAAGAATTTAGAATTCTAGAGGAAAAGACAGGGTATAAACGCAATCGGACATTCGTATTTTCAGAATATATGCAGATGTTTAAATAAATTATGGGCTCTTTTGGGGGAACTCTTGATGCACAAAAAAGTGGGTGTAAGTAATAGATGGAAAATTAGGTTCGATTAAACCGACAGTTTTCGCCTATACCCAAAAATGAAGATGAAGCTCACCGGCCCAGAGAAGCCGCCGTTATATTCCCACGGGCCTCATCCTCAGCTTCCCGTCTTAGCAAACAATGCAGTATGCTGTCCTCATGACCGAGCAGTAACATGCCAACACTCCATTATTCTTGAGAATAACTCAGTTTACTGGTACATACCAAGACTGTTCATAATTTCACAACCTGATTGATTCGGAACAAGATGTTCATGGGCCGATCTCTCGCTCCCCTTGATAAGGTTCGTTCTCTATGGCGCAAAAAAAGGCTGCAAATAATAAGACAAACGGCTTTGAGCAGAACCTGTGGGATACCGCCAATAAGCTGCGGGGCTCGGTGGAGTCCTCCGAATATAAGCATGTGGTGCTCTCCCTCATCTTTCTGAAATTTGCCAGTGACAAGTTTAAGGAGCGGCGGGCCGAGCTGATAGCTGAGGGCAAGGAGAAGTATCTCGATCAGGTGGAGTTCTACACCATGAAGAATGTCTTCTACCTGCCCCAGGAGTCCCGGTGGAGCTACGTCAAGCAGCACGCCAAGCAGGATGATATTGCCATCAAGATCGATACGGCGCTGGCCACGGTGGAGAAAAACAACAAGGCCCTGAAGGGGGCGCTGCCGGACAACTACTTCTCCCGCCTGGGCCTGGATAGCAGCAAGCTGGCGGCGCTCATTGATTCCATCTCCAATATTGATACGGTGGCGGACAAGAAAGAGGACGTGGTTGGCCGGGTCTATGAGTATTTCCTGGGCAAATTTGCGGCCAGCGAGGGCAAGGGCGGTGGCGAGTTCTATACGCCCAAGGATGTGGTTAACCTCATTGCCGAGATGATCGAGCCGTACAAGGGCAAGATCTATGATCCCTGCTGCGGGTCAGGCGGTATGTTTGTCCAGTCCATCAAGTTTGTCGAGAACCATCACGGCAATACCCGCGACATCGCCATCTACGGTCAGGAGGCCATCGGCGCCACCTACAAACTGGCCAAGATGAACCTGGCCATCCGCTCCATTGGCGGCAACCTGGGCGAGGTGCCGGCCGACAGCTTCTTTAAGGACCAGCACCCGGATCTCAAGGCCGACTACATCATGGCCAACCCGCCCTTTAACCTCAAGCAGTGGCGGGCCGCCGACGAGCTCACCGACGATCCGCGCTGGGCCGGGTACGAGGTGCCGCCTGCGGGCAATGCCAACTATGGTTGGATTCTCCACATGATCTCCAAGCTCTCCTCAAACGGCGTGGCCGGTTTTGTCCTGGCCAATGGCTCCATGTCCACCAATACCAACTCCGAAGGGCAGATCCGCCGGAAGATCATTGAAAACGACCTGGTGGACTGCATGGTTGCCCTGCCCGGCCAGCTCTTCTATACCACCCAGATCCCGGTCTGCCTCTGGTTTCTCAGCCGCAATAAAAAGGCCGACTCCACCCGGGGCTTTCGTGACCGCCAGGGCGAGACCCTGTTCATCGATGGTCGTAAGTTGGGCAGCCTGGTTGACCGGGTCCATCGGGACCTGTCCGACGAGGAAATCGCTGAAATCGCCCGCACCTACCATGCCTGGCGGGGGGAAAGTGTGAAGGGTGAAGGGGGAAGGGTGAAATATGAGGACCAACCCGGCTTCTGCAAGTCTGCCAGCCTGACAGAGATCAAGTCGCACGACTATGTCCTCACCCCTGGCCGCTATGTGGGGGCAGCAGAGATTGAGGATGACGGCATCCCCTTTGAGGAGAAGATGGCCGAGCTTTCCGCCACCCTTTATGGGCAGATGCGCGAGGGGACAGAACTGGACGGTGTCATCCGCCGCAACCTGGAGGTGCTGGGTTATGATGAGTGAATCTATTGGGCATCCTTTGGTGGACTATCGTGAGTGGCTGCTGGCAATAAAAGCCAAAATTTATCATGTGCAGTTAAAAGCTGCGGTTAGCGTGAATCGGCAACTCTTGCAATTTTATTGGCAACTGGGGGCCGATATTGTCGTACGACAGCAAGATACTTCTTGGGGTGATGGGTTCCTCAAACAATTAAGTCGGGATTTAAGGACAGAATTTCCTGAGATGAAAGGCTTTTCCAAAAGGAACCTGGAGCAGATCCGTAAGTGGCATCTGTTTTACTCAGTTGAACCGACAATTGCGAAACAGGCTGTTTCGCAATTGCATAATGAGCATGTTGATCTCATTTCCCAGATCCCCTGGGGGCATAATATTGCCATTGTCAGCAAATGTAGTTCTGTTGCCGAGGCCATATTCTATGCCAAAAGTACCATTGAACATAATTGGAGCCGCAATGTTCTGTTGCACCAACTAGAGACAGGCCTCTGGCAGCGGGAAGGCAAGGCGATCAGTAATTTCAGCAAGACCCTGCCTGATGTTCAGTCTGATTTGGCTCGGCAAACCCTCAAAGACCCGTATGTCTTCGATTTTCTGACTCTGACCAAGGATTATACTGAGCGAGAATTAGAACAGGGCCTTACTGAACATATCACTCAGTTTCTCCTCGAACTTGGTGCTGGCTTTGCCTATATAGGCAGACAGGTGCCCTTGCAGGTGGGTGAACGGGATTTCTTTCTTGACCTGCTCTTCTATCACACCCGGCTGCATTGCTATGTGGTGGTGGAGCTGAAAACCGGCGATTTTGAGCCGGAACATGCCGGGAAACTCAACTTTTATCTCAAGGCCGTGGATCAGCAGCTGAAAAGTGCGGACGACAAGACCAGCATCGGTATCCTGCTGTGCAAGAACCGCGACAAGCTGGTGGCCGAATACGCCCTCAGCGATATCCATAAACCCATTGGAGTTTCCGAGTACCAGCTGACCCAGGCCCTGCCGGATAATTTGAAGTCAAGTTTGCCGTCTATTGAGGAGATTGAAGAAGAACTTAGCAAGGAAGAAGAGAGAAGGGTTAAGGGTGAAAATGATGAGGCGTGAATTGTTGGGCGAATCGCTGGAACTGGACGCCATAAGCCGTGGGAACCTGGAGGTGCTGGGTTATGGTGAGTGAGTGGCCAGAAGTATCCTTAACAGAGCTTTACGAAATTAGATCTGGATTATCAAAACCAGCGAAAGATTTTGGGACAGGATACCCCTTCCTTGCTTTCAAAGATGTTTTTAAAAATTTCTTTGTCCCTGATTCGCTTTCGCAGTTGGTTCAATCCAGCCCAAAAGAACAAAAAAGCTGCTCTGTGAAGAGAGGCGATGTTTTTCTGACTCGAACTAGTGAAACAATGCACGAATTAGGGATGAGCTGTGTTGCCTTGAAAGATTATGAACACGCCACTTTCAATGGGTTCACAAAACGCTTACGACCAAAAGCAGGGGTACATGTTATCCCTGAGTATGCTGGATACTACTTGCGTAGCCCCAAGTTTAGGAACGAGATGCTGGCATTCTCAACAATGTCTACTCGTGCAAGCCTCAACAACGAAATGATTAGTCGCCTAAAGATGGGGACTCCTCCCATTTCCGAGCAGAAAGCTATCGCATGGATTCTCAAAAACTTGGATGACCGGATTGAGTTGAACCGGCGGATGAATGAGACCTTGGAGGCCATGGCTCAGGCCCTGTTCAAGAGCTGGTTTGTCGATTTTGACCCGGTGATCGACAACGGACTGGCCAGCGGCAAGGAAATCCCCGTCGAGTTCAGCGACAGGGCCGCTGCCCGCGCCGCCCTCGGCGACAAGCGCCAGCCCCTGCCCGCAGAAATCCGCACCCTCTTCCCCAACGAGTTCATTGAAAGCACCGAACTGGGCTGGATTCCCAAGGGTTGGGAGGTTGGTGTTGTGGGTGATGTCTTAAGTCGTCTCAAAGTAAAAAAAAGATACAAGAAAAAGGATGTAGCTGATTATGGAATGACACCTGTTTATGAACAGGGCGCTAATCTGCTTTTAGGCTATCATGATGGGGAGGCCGAGATAGAAGCTTCTATTGAAGCGCCAGCTTTTATATTTGGGGACCATACTTGCGTAACTAAGTTGTCTTGTGAACCATTTTCTATTTCTGAAAATGTAATTCCCTTAAAAGGCAAAAAGTATCCTACAATTTGGGTTTATTATGCAATACAGGGAAAGCAGTCATTTGAAGAATATCGCCGACATTGGATGGAATTGATTATTAAGCCTGTCGTTCTTCCTCCTGTAGAGCTTGGAAGTAAATATAATAAGATTATAAAGGACTGTAGCTTGAAGGAAATGGCAATTTCACACCAACAGCCTATTTTAGCAAACCTCCGCGACACCCTGCTCCCCAAGCTCCTCTCCGGCGAACTCCGCATCCCAGAGGCGGGAAAAATGGTGGAGGAGCTGGCCCTATGACCCCGGAAAAAGAACAAAAAAACCCTGCTCTCCTCATCTACCAAACCCCTGACGGCGACATCAAACTTGATGTGCGGCTGCAGGAAGAAACGGTGTGGCTGACCCAGGCCCACATGGCCGAGCTTTTTGGCAAGGCCAGGTCAACCATCAACGAGCATATAAAAAATATCTTCAGCGAAAATGAACTGGTTGAATCTGACGTTGTGAAGAAATTCGGTATTTCCGAATTTCAGCAGAAAGCACCAAACTACTATAACTTAGATGTCGTTATTTCCGTTGGTTATCGCGTTAAATCCCAGCAGGGCACCCAATTCCGCATTTGGGCCACCCAACGCCTCAAAGAGTATATCGTCAAAGGTTTTGCCCTCAACGATGAACGGTTCAAGAGCGGCAGCTCCATGAATTATTTTAATGAGCTCCAGGAACGAATCCGCCAGATCCGTCTTTCGGAGCGTTTTTTCTATCAGAAGATCAAAGACATCTATACCACCTCCATTGACTATGATCCTGGTGATAAGAAGACCATCGCCTTTTTCAAAAAAGTACAGAACAAGCTGCTATGGGCCATCAGTGAGCAGACCGCAGCCGAGCTGGTCTATCGCCGCAGCGACGCCTCCCTGCCCCTTATGGGTATGCAGTCATTTGCCAAGAAAGGTGCGGTGGCCATCAGCAAGAGGGATGTCTCCATTGCCAAGAATTACCTGAACGAAGATGAGATAAAGCTCCTTGGTCTGCTGGTAGAGCAGTATCTGGCCTTTGCCGAGACCATGGCTCTGCAGCAGACCCCCATGTATATGCAAGACTGGATAGAACGGCTGAACGCCATCATCCAGCTCAATGGCCGGGAACTGCTTGACCATGCCGGCAAAATCAGCCATGCCCAGGCTCTGGAAAAGTCGGGACTGGAGTATGAGAAATATCGTGAGGAGCAAAAATCCCTGACCAGAGAAACAAGTTTGCAAGAGTTAGAGAAGGACATCAAAGATGTACGAAAGCTTGCTTCCGGTAAAGGAGAAGAAAAATGAAATTCACCGAGGCACGGCTGGAACAGGCCATCATCGAGCTGCTGGGCAAGGAGGGCTATCCCCATGTCCTGGGCGAGACGGTCGGCGGCGTTACTCAACGGTCGATTAGCTCTATCACATAAAAAATGGCGCTATCTCGGAGAGATGCTCGATAGAAAACAGCTAGAAAACAGCTTTCATGTTGAAATAACGTTGTTTTCTATCAAGTGTATATGGCGAGGGATATTCGATAGAGACCTTTTCTTTTCAAACCGACCTCTGATGGCAAACACTTCGCAACCAGTTGATAATTAGGCTTATTTTTATTTCATCGCAAACCAAAGTAGAGGTAAAATTCTGTAATGAAATTCACCGAGGCGCGGCTGGAACAGGCCATCATCGAGCTGCCGGGCAAGGCGTGTTTTGGGCTCGGCACAGGGTTGTAGCCCTGCCACTATTTGTCCAGTTTCTTGCGCAAAAAACTGGACAAATACTTTTCTGTTCTGTAGGGATAGTTATATGAAAACTACTGAATACATAAGGAATAGTATTGATCGTTTTCCGAAAGGCTATGTCTTCACCTATGGTGATTTTGCTGGGAAGGTGGAAAGCACGGAGGCTTTGGCGAAGGCCCTTAACCGGCTGGCTGCTTCCGGCAAGATTGTCAAGCTTGCCAAGGGCAAATTTTATAAGCCCGAGCAATCACCCTTTGGCGAGCTGCCGCCTGATCAGTACCAGGCAGTCAAAGACCTGCTGGAAAGTGGCGGCAAGGTGGCGGGTTATCTCACCGGACTCAGCATCTATAACAGTCTTGGTCTCACCACCCAGGTTGGCAGCACCATCCAGATTGGCAGGAACGAGGTGCGTTCATCTTTTAAACGGGGGAGATACACCATATCTTTTGTGAAACAGAAAAACAGTATCACCAAAGAAAACATACCCCTTCTCCAACTCCTTGATGCCCTGCGTTTTATTAAAAAGATTCCCGATTCTTCGATTACTAAGAGCTGCAAAATATTGCAAAACCTCATCTCGGCCTTGTCGGAAAAGGAACAGGGGGCTCTTGTCAGGCTGGCCTTGAAGTATCAACCGGCAACCCGGGCCCTGCTGGGGGCAATTCTCTGTGATCTTGGCAAAGATGGGCTAACGGAAAAATTAAAAAAATCACTCAACCCCTTAACCTCATACATAATCCCTGGAATTTCCGAGGTGATTCTTTCTGCGCCCAGGTGGGGTATCAAATGAGACTGCATGAAAACGGGGCAATGTCTTGAAGCATAAGATTTTTGAATGTTGCCATTGTCTTGAAAAATGTAAAATGTGAAGAGTGAAGGGTGAAATTGTGAAGCGTGATTTGCCGGCGAGGACAAAGAAATTTGCATTGCGGGTTATTAAGCTTTGCCAGACAGTGAATGAAACACCTGGGGTGGGCTGGACACTTGGGGACCAGCTCATTCGCTCGGGAACATCTGTTGGCGCTAATGTTGCCGAAGGTGCAGGTGCTCAGAGTGAAGCAGATTTCCTCACCAAGTACAGTATCGCTCTCAAAGAAGCCCACGAAACCCTGTACTGGCTCGATCTTATCGAGCTATCAGAGCTCATACCATCTCATCGCCTTGGCGATTTAAAACAGGAATGTAATGAACTGGTCGCCATATTGACTACCATATGCAAAAAGCTAAAGGACAAACGAAAATGACTCTACCTTTCACCCTTCACCCTTCACATTTTTCACTTCAGAAATGAAATTCACCGAGGCGCGGCTGGAACAGGCCATCATCGAGCTGCTGGGCAAGGAGGGCTATCCCCATGTCCTGGGCGAGACGATCAGCCGGGGGCCGGGCGAGGTCCTGATCAAGGAAGACCTCAGAAACTTTCTGGCCAGCCAGTATGGGGACGACAAGATCACCCCCGGTGAAATCGATGCTATTGTCCGTCAATTAGAGCTGCTGCCCGCCTCTGACCTCTATGACTCCAACAGGGCGGTCATGAAGATGGTCTCCGACGGCTTTCTCTTCAAGCGGGACGAGCGCAGCCAGAAGGATCTTTATATCCAGCTCATCGACTATGACGGTTTGGCCCAGGCAAATCTCGCCGCCCGTGCACCAGGGCAACAAGCGTATGCCATGGCTGCTGAGGCCAGTCCGCCCTACCTGACCAGCCGCAATATCTACAAGATGGTCAACCAGCTGGAGATCACCGGCTATGAGAAGCGCATCCCGGACGGCATCCTCTACATCAACGGCCTGCCCCTGGTGGTCTTTGAGTTCAAGAGTGCCATCCGTGAGGAGGCCACCATTCATGACGCCTATGTCCAGCTGACGGTGCGCTATAAGCGCGACATCCCGGAGCTCTTCAAATACAACGGTTTCTGCGTGATCAGCGACGGGGTGAACAACAGGGCCGGTTCCTTTTTTGCGCCCTATGAGTTCTTCTATGGCTGGCGCAAGACCGACGGCAGCGACCTTATCGAGAAGGACGGTATTGACTCCCTCTACTCCTTGATCAGGGGCATGTTTGACCAGTACCGGCTGCGGGACATTATCCGCAACTTCATCTACCTGCCCGACATCTCACGCAAGGAAGAAAAGATCCTCTGCCGCTATCCGCAATACTATGCGGCCACCAAGCTCTACGCCAACATCATGGTCCATCGCCGCCCCCAGGGGGACGGTAAGGGCGGCACCTATTTTGGGGCCACCGGCTGCGGCAAATCCTTCACCATGCTCTTTCTGGTTCGGCTGCTCATGAAGAGCGTTGATTTTGCCAGCCCCACCATTGTACTCATCACCGACCGCACCGACCTGGACGACCAGCTCTCGGGCCAGTTTGTCCATGCCAAGGGCTATATCGGTGACGAGGCCGTGATCAGCGTCAAGAGCCGCTCCCATCTGCGTGATCTGCTCAAGGGCCGCAACAGCGGCGGCGTCTTCCTGACCACCATCCACAAGTTCACCGAAGACACCGAGCTCCTCACCGACCGCACCAATGTCATCTGCATCTCCGATGAGGCGCACCGCAGCCAGACTAACCTGGACCAGAAAATCAGGGTCACCGAGAACGGGGTGCAGCGCACCTACGGCTTTGCCAAATACCTGCACGATTCCCTGCCCGGTGCCACCTATGTCGGCTTCACCGGCACCCCCATTGACGCCACCCTGGATGTGTTCGGGCCGTCGGTGGATTCCTACACCATGACGGAATCGGTGGCCGATGGCATCACCGTTCGCATTGTCTATGAGGGGAGGGCGGCCAAGGTGCTGCTTGATAACAGCAAATTGCAGGAGATCGAGGAGTATTACGCCCGCTGCGCCGCTGAGGGCAGCAGTGAATATCAGATCGAGGAGTCCAAGAAGGCCAATGCCCAGATGAACGCCATCCTCGGTGACCCTGACCGCATCAAGGCGGTGGCGGCCGACTTTGTGGGCCATTACGAAAACCGGGTGAGCGAGGGGGCCACGGTGAAGGGCAAGGCCATGTTTATCTGCTCCAGCCGGTCCATTGCCTATGCGTTTTACAAGGATGTTATCGCCCTGCGCCCCCAGTGGGCCGAGATCAAGGAGTGTGAAGAGGGGGTAGAGCTCACCGAAAGTGAGCGCAAAAAAATAAAACCCATGGAGCGGATCAAGATGATCATGACCCGGGGCCAGGATGACCCCAAAGAGCTCTATGACATGCTGGGCACCAAGGATGATCGCAAGGAGCTGGACCGTCAGTTTAAGAATGGCAAATCCAATTTCAAGATCGCCATTCTGGTGGATATGTGGCTCACCGGTTTTGATGTGCCGTTTCTGGATACCATGTATATCGACAAGCCCATCCAGCGCCATAACCTGATCCAGACCATCTCCCGGGTGAACCGCAAGTTTGCTGGCAAGGAAAAGGGGCTGGTGGTGGATTACATCGGCATCAAGCGCCAGATGAACCAGGCCCTGGCCCACTATTCCAAGAGCGACCAATCAAATATTGAAGAGATCGAGCAGTCCATTGTGGTGGTGAAGGACCATCTCGATCTGCTTGGCAAGATCTTTCATAAATTTGATACCACCCCCTATTTCAAGGGGATACCGCTGGCGCAGCTGGAGTGCCTCAACATGGCGGCCGAGTTTGCCATGATCACCGACAACCTGGAAAAGCGGTTCATGTACCTGGTCCAGCGGTTGAAGGCGGCCTATGACATCTGCTGCGGCAGTGACGGCTTTAGTCAGGCGGAGCGCGACCATGTCCATTTTTATCTGGCGGTGCGCTCCATTGTCTTCAAGCTGACCCGTGGCGAGGCGCCCGACACCGCCAAGATGAACGCCTGGGTGCGGAAGATGATCCAGGAGGCCTTAAAGAGCGACGGGGTGGAGGAGATCTTCAAGCTGGGTGAGGACCATGGCCAGGAGGTCGACATCTTTGATAAGGACTACCTGGCCAAGATCGAGAAGATCAAACTGCCCAACACCAAGATCAAACTCCTGCAACAGCTCCTGGCCAAGGCCATTGCCGACTTCAAGAAGGTGAACAAGATAAAGGGCATGGACTTCTCCAGGAAGTTTAAGACCCTTGTTGACCACTATAATGAACGCAAGGAACAGGACGTCTGGAACAGCGAGGAGCTGGAAGAGATTGCCGGTGAGATTGTCGACCTGATCCATGCCCTCCAGAAGGAAAAGGAGTCCTTCGGTGAGCTGGGTATCGATTTTGAGGAAAAGGCCTTCTATGACATCCTCAAGGCCCTGGCTCGCAAGTATGATTTTGAGTACCCGGAAGACAAACTCCTGCATCTGGCCAAAGAGGTAAAAAAGCTGGTGGATGACAAGGCCAAATACACCGACTGGAGCCAGCGCGAAGACATCAAGGCTGAGCTCAAGGTTGATCTGATTATGGCCCTGGCGGACAATGGTTATCCGCCGGTGGATAGGGATGAGGTGTATAAGGAGATTTTTGAGCAGGCGGAGAATTTTAAGAAATATCAGACTGGGCAGAACAAATCTGTAGAGGAGTAGGGATGGACAGGGAAGAACAGTTGCAATTTTTGCAGAACCAGGTTCCGGCAGGAACTGTTACGACCCATGGAAATCTGTCAAAGGCATTTTTTGGAGGGTTGAACGTAATGGCGTAGGGGCGGTATACAACTCTGCCGAATTTCAGCCGGAACGCCGATAAATGGCGAGCCAGGCAGGATGATCTCAAAGGAAGTAGAATGGCGGGAAATAACATCGCATCACCCGAGTTGGCTTCTGGGACAAGGTAAATGACAATGCAGCACAGTACCGAACTTTCTGCCGTATTAATGCCTGATGCTTCCATTCAGCTTGAATGGACTCCACCTACTGCCGGTGGGCTCAAGCATTCAAGCCAGGCGATGCAGGATGAAATCTTCGCCCATTTTACCCTGGAACCGGACGGCTGGCTCTTTTTTCTGGGATTTTGCTCCACAAGCATTTCCTTGCCGACGTCGCTCACCTTCTGGCGCACATTCTCCGGTCTTTTTATCCGCAAACTTAAACTCACCCCCGAGTTGGAAAATCTGCGCACCAATGCGGTCATCCCTTTTGCCAAGGAGGAACGCGCCCACCTGCTGGAATCCGCGCCCCCGATGCCCGGCGGCGAATACCTCACCGACGAAACGCTCTCATCCATGTGGGGAGAGCTCCATGACATATTTTACCGAAAGATCGATGCCCATAAAGGATCGGTCGCCGATTTTTTCAGGGAGTACAGCCCGGATGTCCATCTTGCCGGCCGGATTTATTTCCATCTGGTAGAAAACAAGAATCATGAATCGCCGTTTGCTTTTCTCGCCACCTATTCCACCCGATTGAACGAAGCGGGTGAATCCAGGCATCTGCCCCTGAAATACGCTTTGGAGGAGTACAAAGACGACAACGAAAAACTGCTGAAGCTGTTAGTCACTGTTGATGACGCTGCCCAGAAAAGTGGGCTGGTGGCAAGTTTACGTGACAGCGGCGAGTTGTTTTCCCCTCTGGCCTGGTCGTCTAAAGAGGCCTTTGTTTTTCTCCAGGAGATCCCGATCTACGAAGAGGCAGGTATCCTCTGCCGCATCCCCAACTGGTGGAAAAAAAAGACAGCCGCCGTCACTATGCAGGTCAGTATCGGCGAAAAGCCTCCGTCCATGGTCGGCATGGACGCCCTGCTCGATTTCTCACCCCGACTGATGATTGGGGACACGGAAATCTCCGAGGAAGAGGCCCGCCGGTTGCTGCGCGAGTCAGAGGGGCTGGCCTTTCTGAAAAACAAATGGGTGGCAGTCGATCCGGAAAAACTGCGGAAGACCCTGGAGGCCTTTGAAAAAGCAGGGGAACTGAACTCGGAAGAGGGGATTACGCTTCTTGATGCCATGCGCTTTTCGATGAATCCACAGAAATTACTGGGAGAAGCGGTCGCCGATATTGCCGGCATCTCCCACGGTGAGTGGCTGCGGACGGTATTAGGGCAACTGCAACGGCCCGAGTCCATGGCCAGGGTGAAAACCAGCAGGGCCTTTACGGCCAGGCTGCGCCACTATCAGCAGGATGGCCTTAACTGGCTTTTCCATCTGCACAGAATGAAACTTGGCGCCTGTCTCGCCGATGATATGGGCCTTGGCAAGACCGTGCAGATTCTGGCCTTTCTCGACGCGCTCAAGGGTGAAGCAAAGAAAGCCAAAAAGGTGGGTGCTTCGCTTCTGGTCATCCCCGCTTCACTGCTTGCCAACTGGTCCGCAGAAATTGAAAACTTTGCCCCAAAGCTCTCCTTTTTTGTCGCTCACCCCGATTTCCATCGACCGGCAACGGTTCCGGTGCCTTCGGCAAAAAAACTGGATGGCCTGGACCTGGTCATTACCACCTATGCCTTAACCCAGAGGTATGAGTGGATCCAAGGTTACACATGGAACTATGTTATCCTTGATGAGGCCCAGGCCATTAAAAATCCTGTTACCAAACAGACCAAAGCGGTGAAGAGTCTTTCCGCCGCCAACCGTATCATTATGACCGGCACCCCGGTGGAAAACAGACTATCCGACCTCTGGAGCCTGTTCGATTTTATCAACCCCGGCCTGCTCGGCAATTCAAAAGAGTTTGGAAATTTCACCAAACGGCTTGCCAACCATCCCGATGGGTACGCCGGGCTGCGACGGGTGGTCAACCCCTTCATTCTCCGGCGCTTGAAGACCGACAAGTCGATCATCTCCGACCTGCCGGACAAGTTGGAGGTGAAAACCTGGGCCGCCATGAGCAAGAAACAGGCCGTCCTCTATGGCGAGGTGGTTGCCACCATCCGGGAGGCCCTCGAACACACTGAAGGCATTCAGCGCAAAGGGCTCATTCTGTCGGCGCTCATCAAGTTCAAGCAGCTCTGCAACCATCCGTCGCAGTATCTGGGCCTGGACCATTTCGACGAGAAGGAAAGCGGCAAGTTCCAAAGGCTGCGGGAAATCTGCGAAACCATCCATGAAAAGCGGGAACGGGTGCTGATCTTCACCCAGTTCAAGGAGATGACCGGGCCGCTCGCCCGGTTTCTGGCCACCATTTTCAACCGGGAGGGCCTGATCCTGCATGGCAGCGTGCCGGTCGGCAAACGAAAAGAGCTGGTCGAAACATTTCAAGGTCGCGATTATGTACCTTTTTTTGTATTATCCCTCAAAGCGGGCGGTGTCGGGCTCAATCTGACGGCGGCCAGCCATGTCATCCACTTTGACCGCTGGTGGAATCCGGCGGTGGAGAACCAGGCCACCGACCGGGCCTTTCGTATCGGGCAGAAGAAAAATGTCATGGTCCATAAATTTCTGACTCAGGGCACCATCGAAGAAAAGATCGACCGGATGCTGGTCGAGAAGGCGAAACTCTCCAACGAGGTGGTTGCCGCGTCGGGAGAAAACTGGCTCACCGAGATGAGCAACGAAGAATTGTACGAGTTGTTTACCCTGCAAATCTGATGAAATAGAGGTGAACGGGCGCTGAATTATTTTTCGCGCCTTTTGTGAAGATTATTTTCTCCCGTGGAGAAGCGGAATGAGTTCTTGGGATTATCCAAAATATGTCACGGTGGCCGAGAAAAAGGCCAAGGCGGCAAAAAAACTTTTGCAGCTCAAGAAAAAAATGCCGGGCATTACGCCGGTCGTCATCGACGGCAATACCCTGGCCCGCACCTGGTGGGGCAAGTCGTGGAACAAAAACCTGGAGCGCTATGCCGACTACAGTAACCGCATCGGCCGGGGCAAGAGCTATGTGCGCCACGGCGCCGTTCTGGACCTTAAGATTAAGGGAGGGCAGGTGACCGCCCTGGTCCAGGGTACCAGGGCCAAACCCTACGAGGTGGTTATCCGTATTTCGCCGATGAATAAGGCCAACTGGGATCAGATCAGAAAACAATGTCAGGCCGAGTTGCGCTCCCTGCCCGACCTTCTGGCCGGCAAATTCCCCAAGGCGCTGGGCGAGATCTTCCTGGCCGAAGGCAAGGGGCTGTTCCCTACCCCGCAGGAGATCAGTTTTGACTGCTCCTGTCCGGACTGGGCCACGATGTGCAAGCATGTGGCCGCCACCCTCTACGGCATCGGAGCTCGGCTTGATGAAGATCCGCTCCTGTTCTTCACCCTGCGGCAGGCCGATACCGAGGAGCTGGTGGCGCGGGCCGTCCAGGAAAAAACGGGCGATCTGCTGGCCAGAGCGGACAGAAAGAGTTCCAGGGTGATTGGTGAGGCAGACCTGTCCAGCCTCTTCGGCATCGACATGGATAGTAAACCGGATTTTGCCGCTGCCGCCAAGTTCGAAAAACCGAAGCGGCCACCCTGTGGGAAAAAGGCCCCGGCTGGCTCGGCTACCGGACAATCCTCCGGGGTAAAACAATCCCGCACCGCCACCGCCTTGATTGAGGAGATTGTCAGGCAGTACCCGGACGGCACCACTGTGGCCATGCTGGAAGAGGCCACCGGCTTTCCGCGCACCAAGATTTACGCTATTACAAGCAGGCTCAGACAACAGGGCCGGATCAGCTCTGTGGCCCAGGGTGTCTATGGGAGGCCGTGATTCTTTCTAGAGGATGTCCGAGAATGCACTTTTCCCGCAACTCTTCGTTATTTGGAAAATTTTATCCTCGGAATAGTAAGTATATGCCTGTGGTAAAATTTTCAAAATGCCTAAATCTGAGAAAAAATTGCTATTCTCGGACAGCCTCTAGTACAGCGTAAACGTGGTCTGTCCTCGATTGATTTCCTATTGATTTTTCTTATTTTTGCAACCTGAAAAAGTGTCACGAAACGTAACAGAGTTTGCGTACGGATAAAAAACAGGATAAACTTGTTTATGTGATCAATTTAACGGCCGCTATTCTATTGATGAATGACCTCATTTATCGTGACAGCAACAGTGCCGGGCACAATGATAGAAAATCTGCGTTGCGTTGCCGGCTTCGCGAGGCGATGATGATATCAGTGTGGTTTGACCTTTTTGCTTCCCCCAAAATTGCCGCCCTCCCTGGAGGATAGCCCTCTATGATCTATATTGAGTTGATATTCAATCTGACCTTGCTGATTTCCCTCACCATTGTCTCGGGTTTTATCGAAAAGCGCTGGGCGCGCCGAACCCGCATAGGGCTTCTGCTGCAAGGTGTTCTTTTCGGAACCGCCTCGGTGATTGGAATGATCGTAAGCGGTAAATAACCCCCATCTTTTATCGCTCCTCCAGATATGTCATGATGTCCTCCACAGACTCAATTACCGTGGAGGATATCATGGAAAGACCAAAGAGCAGAAAAGAACAGTCAAAGATCAAAAAGCGCAGA
>JAIPEF010000162.1 GCA_021737265.1 Desulfocapsa sp.
TGTGGAAGCAGTTGATAGACTTAACAGCAGACCCAGAAAATGCCTCCAGTTTAAAACGCCCTATGAGGTATTTGAAAAACTTACGGGTATTAACGTTAGAAAACTTATGGGTTATGCACTTATCACTTGAATCCAGGTGAATATAAAAACAGAGGGCCGCAAGCTTAGGCTTTTTGACGCAGGGTGCGGTAATGGATATTTGGCAGCTGCATTGGCGGAAAAGGGATTTGAGGTTGCTGGTTGTGATTTCAGCAAGGAAGGTATTGAACAAGCCAGGAAATTATGTCCTGATGCAAAGTTCGAAGTCTGTTCGGTGTATGACAATATGCTTGATACATTTGGGGGAGAGTGGGATATTGTTCTCTCCTCGGAGGTAATTGAACATTTATATGACCCGGGGAGGTTAATTGAAAACGTTTACCCTATGCTACGGTCCGATGGCATTTTCATTATCACTACCCCTTATCATGGTTATTTGAAAAATCTTGTGATGGCAGTTACCGGCAAAATGGATAAGCATTTTACCGTTCTTTGGGATGGAGGACATATTAAATTCTGGTCTTTTAGGACCCTCTCCGCCTTGCTGGAAAAAAAGGGGTTCAGCGTGGGAAAATTTTATGGTGCAGGAAGGTTCCCCTGGCTTTGGAAATCCATGGTTGTGTCAGCAAGTAAAAAAGATTTGCCTAATCCCAAATGATTTCAATCCTCGTCCTCACCTTTAACGAAGAAGTAAACCTGCCAAACTGCCTCAACTCTCTCAACTGGTGTGATGATATTGTTGTTCTGGACTCGTTCAGCGCTGATCGAACAGGTGCCATAGCAAAAGAACATGGCGCGCGGGTTGTTCAGCGCAAGTTTGATAATTATGCGGCGCAACGGAATTGCGGGCTGAATGAGATTGAGTATACAAACCCCTGGCTCTTGATGGTCGATGCCGATGAATTGGTGACCCCTGAACTTGCCCAAGAGATAAAACAGGTTGTGCAGGCAGGCGATCCGGGCACATATCTTTACCGCATGCGGCGCAAGGATTTTTTCCTGGGAAAATGGATCAAGCGCAGCAGTGGGTATCCAACCTGGTTCGGTCGTTTGATGAAAGTCGGCCATGTCAGGGTTGAACGGTCCATCAACGAGGAATATGTGACTGATGGAGAAATAGGTTATCTCCAGGGACATCTACACCACTATCCGTTCAACAAGGGATGCGGCGCATGGCTGGAAAAGCATAACCGGTACTCGACCATGGAGGCGGAACTACTGGCCGGAGAGGGGTTGAGCAGTCCGAGCCTTGCCGAGTTGCGCAGCAAAGACCCGGCCCTGCGAAGAAGGGCGATTAAGGCGTTTGTCTATCGTCTTCCAGGACGCCCTTTGCTTATGTTTGTGGCCCTTTATTTTTTCCGCGGCGGCATCCTGGATGGCAGGGCAGGTTTTACCTTCTGTACTCTGCGCGCGATATATGAGTACATGATTAATTTGAAGGTAAAGGAGATACGTCGGCGGGAGAAGGGGTTGGTGGTTTGATTACCCGCCTGCGGCGGGAGTCATTAGTTGGCAGTTTGCAGTTTGCAGTAAGAGAAGTGTCGCAATGCCTGTCGTAGCTGTCATCTCGAACGTATGTGAGAGAACTTTCCCTGTACGCACCAAGATTTCTCCCTGTGGTCGAAATGACGCAAACTCGAAGATCATTTAAAGCACAACAAGGTTCAAGGCAATAATAGAAAGGTTTAAGGCACACGGCTTTGCCGTGAAGAAATTTAGAATGTAGAATGCAGAATTATGAATGCGGAAGAGGGAGAAATTAAGAATTATGAATGCAGAAACGGCATGGCTGCTCAGTAACGGCACAAGGTTACAGGCTACCCACCTATGGCGTGAGAGAATGATTATTATTTAATCAGATACTCAAATGAAATTGATGAGATCAGGACTTGAAAATTATCGTGGAATCACAGCAGATCGAATATAAAAGATCCTTTGGGAAGGAGGTTATTATCTCTCTTGTTGCCTTTGCCAATACTGATGGCGGGAAAGTTATCGTTGGTGTTGGAGATAATGGAGCAGCTTGCGGTACTGATGTTGGCCCGGAAACAGTTCAGCGCTATCTGAATGAAGTTAAAACCTCGACGTATCCGCAACTTCTCCCCAAAATTTTTGTGCGAGAGAAAGATAACCGAAACATTCTTGTTTTTGAGATCAATGAGTATCCTGTAAAACCTGTTTCCTATAAAGGGCGTTATTATAAGCGGATACACAACAGTAACCATGTGTTGGCCCTGGAAGAGATCGTTGATCTGCAGCAACAGTCACTGTCGATATCCTATGACGCCTACCCCTCGCAAGTCACCCTGGATGAACTGGATAAAGAACTGATTGAACTTTTTTTCGATCGCGTTAACAGCCGCGGCAGGATTACGCTCCAGGATGATCTGGTGACCAACCTTGTCAAATTGAAGCTGATCAGGGATGGCAGGGTGACTCTGGCGGCCAAGCTTCTCTTCGATGATCCTGAATTTACTATTCGGATCGGCCGTTTTAAAACTGAAGCAACCATTATCGATGATAATGTTGTCAGGGCGCCTCTGATAAAAGCGGTGAACGAAGCCATGACCTTTATCAAAAAGCATATTAATCTTTCCTATTCTTTTGATGGAGAGCTCCAGCGCAAGGAACGTTGGCAGTATCCCCTCGAGGCATTGCGCGAACTGTTGCTGAATGCCGTAGTGCATAGGGACTATAAGAACTTTTCGGATATTATTATCAAGATTTTTGACGACAGGATTCTTTTCACCAATCCTGGACGACTATATGGCAATCTTACCCTGGCTGACCTTGAAGGAGATGATTATGTTTCATCCCTGCGGAACAGACTGCTTGCAGAAGCGTTTTATTTAACCGGCGACATAGAGCGTTATGGTACCGGTTTTGTTCGTATCAGGGATTTTCTCAAGCAGTATCCCGAAATCAATTTGTCTGTTGGGGAAAGAGGAGATTTCTTTCGGGCTGAATTAAGACAAGTTACCCCGCAAGTTACCCCGCAAGTTACCCCGCAAGTTGCCCCGCAAGTTACTCCTCAGGTTGTCCGGTTGCTGCAAATCATGGACAGGTCATGTAGCCGTCAGGAATTACAGGAAAAACTTGGTTTGCGCGATCGGGAGCATTTTCGAAAACAGTATTTAAAACCTGCATTGGAAGCGGGTTTGATCAGCATGAGTAATCCGGACAAACCAAGAGCAGCTGATCAGAAATATAGCATGACTGAGCTTGGAAAATCAGTCATTGCAGGCGACTGATTTTTTTACATCCTCTGATGTACGGGGTGCGGGGTTTAAGGTTGAAGATATCTATAATTACGACCACCTTTAATGCGGCTGGGACGCTTCGGGACTGTCTGGGATCCGTTAAAGGACAAACGTATGCGGATGTTGAGCATATTGTTGTTGATGCGGCTTCCACTGATGGGACGCTTGCGATTTTGGATGAAAATGAGGGCCACCTTGCCAAGGTGCTTTCCGAACCGGATAACGGGATTTATGACGGCATGAACAAGGGTCTTCGTTTGGCTACCGGGGATGTTGTCGGGATTTTGAATGCGGATGATTTTTATTTTGGCCCGGATGTTCTCGGAAAAGTTGCCGGGGTGTTTGAGGAGCATCGGGTAGATTCGTGTTATGGGGATCTGGTTTATGTTGAGGGCCAAAGAGGTACGGGGTGCGAGGTACGAGGTTCGAGGGAAAAGACCCCTCTCCCTCTGGAGAGGGGAAAAGAATGCAGGGTCGTTCGGTACTGGAAGGCTGGGGAGTTTGATTACCGGAAGTTTTGGTGGGGGTGGATGCCACCGCATCCTACTTTTTTTGTGCGGCGCAGTGTGTATGAGCGGTATGGGTATTTTAATCTGGAAATGGGCACGGCAGCGGATTATGAGCTGATGCTGCGGTTTCTGGTGAAGCGCCGGATAACGGCCGCATACCTGCCGGAAATTCTCATTCAAATGCGTTCGGGCGGAGCCAGCAATGTGACGCTTGCGGCCAGGCTGCGGGCAAACCGGATGGACCGCAAGGCCTGGGAGGTGAACGGGTTGAAGCCGTATCCCTGGACCATGCTGCTGAAACCGATTCGGAAGATTCCGCAGTGGTTTTTTAAGGGGCAAGGTTGAAGGGACAAGGTTGCAAGGGGCAAGGTGAAAGACTTAAAAAAATATCTAAAAAGAGTTGGATCTGCTTTTGAAAACGATTGGGTCCAGTGAGTTTCAGCTATTGTGTGGTTGTGCCAGGAGCCGGTTGGATGAAGATCAGGGCCGGAAGATCCGGGAACTTGCTGAAAAGGATATTAACTGGGAAGAACTGGTTACGATGGCGGCTTTCCACAACACCCTGCCCCTCCTCTATAAATCTCTAAAAAAAGCCTGCTTGACGGAAGTTCCTGAACCGATCCTGCAAAAGCTCCGAGTTTTTTTTCTCTCCAACTGCGCCCGCTGTTTCGAGATGACAGGTGAGCTTATTAAGGTCATTGACCTATTCAAAAAGGAAGGCATTCCGGTCGCCCCGATCAAGGGTCCTTTACTGGCCGAAACCCTTTTTGGCAATCTGACCCTCAGATCATATTGCGACCTTGACCTGTTTATCCCCACTGCAAAAATGCCTTCTGCGGTCAACCTCCTGGCATCTCATGGTTATTTCCCTGACATTGCCCTTGACGATGGCCAATTTATAAGCCTCTGCAGGGCTGGTCATCATGCCGCCTTAGTAAAGACTGACACCAACCTGACAATCGAACTGCACTGGGAATTAACCGGTCGTTTTTTCAGACAGCATGTTGAATTTGAAGATCTTGAACCTCGATTGCGCCAAGCCTCGCTAGCCGGGAGGATAGTCAACAATCTGGGGGCAGAAGACCTTCTGGTTTTCTTATGCATCCATGGGACCAGGCATTACTGGAATCAACTCGATCTGGTCTGCTGTGTGGCAGAATTAATCCGTGCCGAGACAGATCTTGACTGGATGCTGGCCTTGGAACTGGCAGAACAGCTCGGCGCCAGGAAAATGCTGTTTATCGGCCTTTTCCTGGCACGGGAACTGCTGGATGCAAAACTCCCCGACCAGCTGACCGTGATGCTTGACCGGCAAGAAAAAACAAAGGCTTTTACGGAAGGAATAATCAACAGGCTTGCTGTTTCAGGGCCTGTTCCAACCATGGGCAGTTCCTATCTCCAGTCTCTTGTCTTCCACTTCATGACCATGGACAGACTGTCCGATTTTATTCGCTATGCTATTCTAAGACCTGTATTCAACACGACCCATAGTGATTGGCAGCAAATTAAGCTTCCAGCCAGTCTGGCATTTCTCTATTATTTAACCCGCCCTTTCAGGTTGATGTGGAAGTATTTTAGACCAAAGGGGAAGGAAGAAAGATAGAGCGAAACAGATTCCCGATGAAATACCGGTGTGTATTGCCTCCGGGTATGGATGGAGATTGTTGGGTTACGCTGTCGCTAACCCAACCTACGGGAGTTCGTGGGTGCGTGATTGCAGCAAGGGGAGCAAGGGGGAGCGTAGGTTGGGTTAGGTGCATCTTTTAGCACCGTAACCCAACAAGCAGTTGCCCGATGAAATACCGGTGTGTATTGCTCCGGGTATGGATGGATTGTTGGGTTACGCTGTCGCTAATCCAACCTACGGGAGTGCGTGGGTGCGTGAGTGCTGCAAGGGGAGCAAGTTACAACTTGCCAAAAGTTAACACGTGAGTTAACATATATTTATATGCCTGAAATTGAATTTTACAAAGCAGCCAATGGGAAAAGCCCAGTTGAGGAGTTTTTCGACTCATTAACCCCAAAGCAGGCACAAAAAGCTGTTTGGGTATTACAAGTAATTGAGGAGCTATCCAAAGTCCCGACAACCTACCTCAAAAAACTTGTAAACACAGATGACATATGGGAGGTAAGGGTACAATCAGGAAATGATATATTTCGCCTGTTAGGATTCTTTAATGGCCCCAAACTGCTAGGAGCCTGACCGAAAATGCCCTTTTTCCCCAACTCTTCGTTGCTTGTGAAAAATAATGCTCGGAATATTATGTATATGCCTGTGCTTATTTTTCACAGATGCCTCGATTTGAGAAAAAATGTCTATTCTCGG
>JAIPEF010000017.1 GCA_021737265.1 Desulfocapsa sp.
ACCCGACGTTGAGGGTATAAATACGACGCCATCAGTATTAAAAACCTACGAAAAACAGGTCTAAAATCATCTTTACATCTGAACTCAGAAAAGCTTACCAGAGCTTAAGCACTGGTGAGTTTTTCAACACGTATCGCACAAACCTTTGCCTCCGGTATCTTGCAATGCGGATCCAGAGCATCATTGGTCAATAGATTAACAGATGCTTCCTTGTAGTGAAAAGGAATAAAAACCAAACCTTTATCAACCCTGTCAGTGATACGTACAGCCAGTTCAATCTTTCCACGACGGGAAGAGGCACGAACAGTTTCATTATCAGTAAGATTGAGGGCCTCAGCATCAGCTGGATGCATCTCAACATATGCTGATGGGGCCGATTCTTCCAGGACCTCAGAGCGCCTGGTCATGGTTCCGGTATGGTACTGATACAACACCCGACCAGTGGTCAGAACGAGAGGATATTCTTCATCCGGCACCTCTTGCGGTCCACTCCAGGTTATGGCAGAAAGCCAGGCCTTCCCTCGCGGAAATCCAGTCTCATGGAGGATCGGTGTTCCCGGGTGGTCTTTTTCGGGACAGGGCCAGGTAAGGGCCTGCTCTTCAAGGCGTTCATAGCTCATACCAGCCATGGCAACCCAGCACTTTGTGATCTCATCAAAAACATCCGAGGCAAAAGGAGGGACGGTATGGTATATCGGATCCGTTACTCCCATAAAACCTCCCCGATTAGTGCCAAGCATTCGCTTACTGAGCATATTGATGATCGAAAGGTCATCTCTGGCTTCACCTGGGGGCGGTACGGCACGACGGACTCGCTGCACCTTCCGTTCGGTGTTGGTAAAGGTTCCATCCTTTTCTGCAAATGATGCCGCCGGAAGGACCACATCAGCTATTTCAGCGGTCTCTGTCAAAAAGATATCCTGGACAACCAGGCACTCCAGTTTTTCAAAGGCCTTTCGGGCATGAGTACTGTTGGGATCACTTAAGACCGGGTTTTCCCCCATGATCCATAAACCGGCAAGCCGGCCGTCGGTGATGGCATCCGGCATTTCAGTGGCCATAAGTCCTATATTCTTGGAGACAGGAGTTTCCCAGATTTCAGCAAACTTCTTCTGCACGGCCTCATCATCACAGCGCTGATACCCTGGAAACCATGTGGGAACACAGCCCATATCACTGGCCCCTTGAACATTGTTCTGACCGCGGAGGGGGTTGAGACCTGCACCCGGCTTGCCAAGATTACCGGTAATGACAGCAAGGTTAGCCAGTGAACAGACGTTGTCAGTTCCGGAAGTATGCTGGGTAATCCCCATGGTGTAATATATTCCGGCGCGTTCACCTTTGGCAAAAACATGGGCAACCTCCTCTATAACAGAGGCTGGAACATTCGATATTTTTTCCGCCCACCCAGGAGTACAATCCGCTATGGATTCTTTAAACGCCTCAAAGTTTTCAGCCCGCTCTGCAATATATTCCTTATCTTCGAGGCCATCACGAAGGATTACATGACAGATGCTGTTAATTAATGCGCCATCAGTCCCGGGACGCTGCTGCATCCAGTGTTCTGCCGAGTCACAGAGTTTAATCCTGCGAGGGTCGGCAACAATGAGTTTAGATCCTTTCCTGGCGGCTTCCAGCATACGGAGACCGATGATGGGGTGCGTTTCCGTAGTGTTGGAGCCGATAACAAGCATCACATCACTGTCAAGGATACCATTGATGGTATTCGTCATCGCTCCGGAACCAAGCACTGTGACCAGACCGGTCACCGTTGGGCTGTGTCAGTATCTGGCACAGTGATCAACGTTATTCGTCCCCACCCCGGAACGGAAGAACTTCTGAAAGGCATAATTTTCTTCAGTGGTGCAACGGGCGGACGAAAGACCGGCCAATGCATCCGGCCCTTTTTCACCAAGAATTCTGGAGAATGACTGACCCATAAAATCAAGGGCCTCATCCCATTTCACAGCTTCCAAAGGCATCCCTTTCTGCCTGCGGATCATGGGTGTTTTCAGTCGATCAGGATGCTGAATAAAGTTATGCCCGAACCGTCCTTTGACACAGAGGTCTCCATAGTTGGGGCCAACCTCGGGGTCAGCGGTGATTTCCATCAGGGTATGGCCCTTGACTTTAAGAATCATTTGACAACCGGTTCCACAATATGGACAGGTTGTTCTGATCTCTTTCACCTCTTCTCCCTGGATGGGGACAATCCTGTTCCTCTTGTTCAGTGCTCCGGTGGAACAGTTCTCCACACACTTCCCGCAAGATACGCAGTTGTCCTTAAAATCAATCACCAAGCCGACGGGCCTCTCCTTTTCATCAAAGGAATCTGCCCGGACCTCAAGGGCACCATATTCGCAGGAGCGTTCACACCGTCCACAGAATATACATTTATTCGGATCAACAGTTATGGCCCGATGGCTGGTATCAATGCGGTAAACCGGAAGTGTCCCCATCCCGGTTTTATTGATATTCACATTGAGATCAATATCAAGACGCTTCAGGTCACAGCGTTCAAAGGCAGTACAACCACATTTCAGACAACGCTCTGCTTCTCTTCTGGCCATCTTTTCGGTGAACCCAAGTTTCACTTCATCAAAATCCTGGGTGGACACCTCAGGTGGTCTGGTGGGCAGCTTCTCACGGAGATTCACCTCAATTCCATCAAAGTTACTCAGGGACACATCATCAAAGCTCTTGCCCCTGGTAAAATTAAAACGATCGTCACCAGGATCTTTTTCGCATCCCATAACGTAGGCGTTGATATTGTTAGCCGCCCTTCTGGCGGAGACCACAGCCTGAATAACCGACTTACTCCCTGAGGCCGCATCGCCTCCGGCAAATACTCCTTCAACACTGGTTTCAGAGCTCCGCGGATTGGCAAAAAATATTCCCCCGGGTTTCATCTGCAACTGTGCTTCGAGCTCGCCACCTACAATATTCCCATCAACAGCCATTACACCCAGTGAAGAAACGACCGTATCAATACCTAGAGAACTGGTTGACTCAGGAATGGGAAGTATAGCTCGTTTTCCTTTTTTGTCCGGTTCTCCAAGTTTCATCCTGATAAGATCAAGTTTCAATCTGTTGTTTTTATCAGGGACGGCACAAAGACCACTGGGAGAAGCCATGAGCAGAAACTGAACGCCCTCATTTTCTGCTTCCTTAACATTTCTTTGGTTGGCAGGCATTTCGAGACGGGCCCGCGGGTAAATAACTGTTACCTGTTCCACTCCATTGCGAATAAGAGAACGTGCAACTTCCATTGCTATATTATTGCCACCAATAACAGCTGCCTTACGCCCTACGTCCAGCTCTCTCCCCTCATTAACCATACGAAGAAAGCTGGCAGCGGTATAGACATTCTCCTTATCTGTACAGGGGACATCAAAAGGAACATCAACTGTGGCACCGATGCCAATAAAGGTGGCATCAAATCCCATATCTCTCAGATCCTGGAGCGTGAAATCCCGTCCCCATTTCTGGGAGAGGCGTACGTTGATCCCCATACGAAGGATAGCATTCACTTCATAATCAACAATTTCTCTTGGTATTTTGTAATCGGGAAAACCATAACGCAAAGCACCACCGAGCTTGGGCGCTGCCTCAAAAATGGTAACATCATGCCCTTTCCTGGTCAAAAACCAGGCAGCAGTCAGCCCTGCCGGACCACCACCAATTACAGCAATGCGCTTGCCGGTCGGTTTATCTTTGGATATTTTAAGATCAATCTCATGCTCCATACACCAATCGGCAACAAAGCGTTTAAGATGATTTATGGATACCGGCTCATCAATTAAAAGACGACGGCAACGCGTTTCGCAAAAACGAGGACAGACACGACCAACAGAGAAGGGAACAGGGTTGCGATCCATTACCACTCGCAGCGCCTCTTCATACTCACCCTTAGCAACATGAGCGATATACCCCTGAACATTTATCTGACCGGGACATGTCAGATTACAGGGAGCCTTGCAATCACCGAAATGGGTTTCGGAAATAACAGCAAGACGCTCCTGGCGGTGGGCAACAACAGCATCAGATTCCGTCTCAATGACCATGCCATCCCGTGCCGGAGTTACACAGGAGCGCAACAGTTCATCCTGACCCTCAACCTCTACCACACATAATTCACACGGATTCGAGGCAGGTTTGCCTTTCACATGACAGAGTGTAGGAATGGTTATATCAGATCTTTTGGCCACCTCAAGGATGGTGAGATCTTTTTCAGCAACGACCTCATTGCCGTTTATGCGTAGTGTTACTGTGCTCATTAATTGTTTCTTCTGTTGTGACTATCTTGTCAAATAGCAATTCAGGTTTTAGGCTTTTGAAGGAAGGGCAAAGGGCTTTTACCTATTCAAACTAAACCCCTTCGGCTTATCAACCTGATAGCTACTTTATTTTGAAGGTTTCCATTCTTTCAGGAAGACCGGAAGATGCCCTGCCTCACGCGGCCCGATAATAATATTCCAGTCGGGAAGCTCTTCTTCAAGCTCACCCTTCATGGAGGCCAGATAGCCGGGAATAATAATATCACGATGCTTGACCTTATCTTCGATCCCACCCTTCTTGACAAACTGAGCGATAAGGTCCGCACCGAATTTTCCAGCGGCCCAGGCAGTAAGAACGGAAAGTCCTTCAGTATCCTTAATGAGTAACCAGGTTGGAACCTTGGATCCTTCAATCTCACCGGAAACAATAAAGTAGGTGAGGGAGAAGTTACAGGTGATAACCACAGGTGAGTTTTCATCCGGCCCGGTGAGGGGATAGACATCCTCAGTTACAACCATGGGCCGCTGTGGATCGGTGAAGATATTCATTCTTTCCAGGAACAGCGGGAAAATAAGATCGCCCTTCAGATCAGAGAGAACGATGATTCCGGCATATTTTGCTATCAGCACAGAGGCGACCATTGCCTCCAGCATCGGATCATCTGTGATCTCGCACGGGAAAGTAATGGTTGGAAAACCAAGAGGTTTAAACTTTGCAGTAACAGCAGAACGCCTTGCAACCACATTGTCCTCAAAGGCTGCCCGCAGTGTCCGGGCACCGGTATCAATAACCATATCTTTAAGGCCTGCAGCAGTGAGTTTCTCCGAAATCTCAACACAGTTGTCAAGATTACTTCCTTTCACACCAATCGGGGCCTTGGTGGATTCACCAAGTTTAGCCATTTCATCGGCATTATCTAAGCTAGCACCATACAGAATTGGAATCCTGTCACCGCAGACCTTGGCAGCAGCCTCAAGGTTGGCGACAGAATCACTCATAAGAATGATGGCAGCTCGAGTTGAACCGTCAACGACCTTTTGCGTAAGAGCCACAAAAGAAGCCTCATCGCTCTTGGCATCTTTGACAGCAATGAGATCAGCGCGCATGATCACCCCGACACGCTCATACTCAAATTTGTTAAAGCGTTCAATGCGGCCATCAACATCGGCATCGCTCATCTCAGTGGTCACGAGAACTGCAATACCAGTCTGTTTTTCAAAGCGTTTATCATGGCGGTACATGCAAGTCTCACCACCGGCGGTGAAAATGTCATCACCTGCACCAACTTTAATGGTACGAATAGGTGGAGCAGAAGCCTCGCTAATGGTGGCCTTAGCCTCATCAGAAACGTATGGACATTCATCAATTTCCACCTGACCTGCCGCTACTTTCATAGCAAATGCGAGGCAGGTAGGGATGCTACATTCGCCACAATTTTTCTTGGGCAGCATCTTCAGGATCTGAATACCTGTTAAAGCCATGGTGATTCCTCCAGTTCTCTATACAATTGGATTTTTAGTATATTTTGTAATAATACGTTTTAAATTACTTATATAAACAAACATCTGCCCCCTATACAGCTGTTTCCATCTCAAGGGCAGGATGTCCTTTCTCTTTCAGGAATTCCAGAATCTCTTCCTCGGTCGTTCCCTGCTCCTCCGTTGCTATCATATCAAAGAGCTCAGGCATGCCGATATCTGCACAGACTTCTTTCAGTTTCTCTGCAATTTCATCTTTCATCATTTTCGGCAGCCAGACCACCCGCTTGAGACCACCTTCAGCCTTGAAGAGTTTTTTAGAAGTCATGTAGTGCTTACTGACTCCCATGAAACCAGGGGTCTGCATACCACCACCGGCCATACCGGCAAGGGAAGTAAACTTCATTCCGGATGGAGTCATACCAAGGAAATCACGATTGACAACCATGATGCCGTTACAAGTGGGGAGCATAGCGGCAATTGCCTCAAAACAGCCACAGGCGGTCATGGGGTTATTCATCAGGGAATAACAACTCACCTCGGGGACTGCACCACGGGAGGCCTGGTTCACAAACTCATTAATGCCTGTGTAGTAGCCGTTATCCTCATCGGTACATTCACCTTTCGCAATAGGCTGATTAGGTCCAGTGGGGTTAATATTGAATGAGGCCTTGCCGTCGAGCCAGTTATAGGCACCACACATTCCAATACGCTCGGGAGTGATTACACAGACATGACTTGGGGCAAATGACTGGCAGAGAGTACATGAGTAAAACACATCCTCTGTCTCATCTGTCATGGCACCAAGACGGAGATCACGTTCGGTATAGACGGAAGTTGCAAGATCCATAACGCCCTTAACTTTATCTTCTACAGTGTACAATTTAACCTGGATCTTATCGACAATGGAACCAAATTCCTGGTGCAGTTTTCCATGGAGTACTTTACCGAGATGTTTGAAAGAAAAACCTTTTTCAACGGCGGCCTTGCCAATCCTCACCCACATGATATTACGCTGTCCCATGTGCATGATACCCTGAATATAGTTCATCAGATGATGAAACTGACGCTCAAGGATGGGTTCGAAATCAGACTGCATTTCACGGCCTGCGACTTCTACCAGAATACCAAGCGGCAAGTTCTGACCCTGCTCAATATCTGAAATATCAGGACCTTCAAGGGTGACAAGACCATCTTCGATCTCATCCATCTCCTTGGAGATAAGGACCTCAACGCCAGGTGTACGACCACCACCACATTCCATGAAGAGATCATCTTTCCGTACACGCTCACCTTCAAAGGCCGGACCAAAGGACATTGGAATGTCGATTTTGGTGACGTTGACTTTGAGGCCGCGTACCTCAATGGATTTCTGGACAATTTCTTCATGGGGCACGTTGGACACAACATGCTCATAGGTACAGATACCAGTGGGAAGAACTTCAGGAATATCGTAATCGGAGATTGTTGGGAAGCCCCAGTTGATGGCACCGGCAGCATTTGCGTACCACTCATCACTGACATCCCCAAAGGCCATAACAAAGGCAAAGGTACGATCTTTATTGTATTTGAGATTCCCCGCATAGTCACCGGGTTTGATGCCGCCAAATGCAAGGGCTACACGACAGGCAAAGCCGATGGCAAAAACTGCTGTAGTATACTCACGACCAAAAGGTACCAGCCTTGTATTCCAACCGACCTGTACACCCTGCTTTACGAGCTGTTCGGGCATGCTCAAACCCTTAGTCTGATCATGCATAAAGATATAGAGGTTCTTTTCCTGCAGTTCGAGGGCGATTCGGGAAGCCATCTCGGGATCGGCAGGAGTACCAAAAATTGCGGCAAAGCCTGGGGCAGTGCCATCAACAAATTCCACTCCTCGTTTACGGAAGATTACATCATCGGCAGCACCAAGCCAGTAGTTGTCAGCAGCGGGATCTTCTGTAGCAGTGTAGAGATTGGGTTCATTCAGGTAACGAATGGACTCGTACATTTCTTCAGCGAAGAAGGTGGCCATCCCGGCGTCAAGTGCCGGGGCAAGATAGGGGAGCCAGATATCCTCAGTCACAACGGGCGGCATAAGCGATCGGCATTCCTGAAAAATATCCTTCATGTCGCCAAGTTTTTCCACTTTGGCTCCAAGCATACTGTAAATAATAGGAAGAAAATAAGCGGTGTTAGGAAAAGAGACCTCTGCCTCTTCTCCATATTTCTTCACAGCATCTTCATAGCTGCTTTCGGCCATATCTATAATTTTCTGTGCCCCGCGAATGGCAGCTGAACAAATTATTTTCGACATATTGTAAACTCCTGTATTAGCTGTTGTAAGCCTTGTTTGATCCGTTTTAAATTCAATAGGAAAGAAAAAATCAGCCTATGAGACCGGCAATCATTGCATTTGTCAAAGCGATGGCTTTTGGATGACGCATGATCAACACCTCGCCTCCGGCCAAGAGCATACAGCTTGCGGTCAATGCCTCCATCATAATTCCACGGGTTTCCTGATCACCAATCATATCATCACTTGGCAGTTTGGTTTCCTTGGCTTTCCATACCTCGCAACCAAGGTTGCATATAATGGGTACCTGCAGTTTGTCATCCTGCTGGGTGAGTGCGGCAATCCGAATACGCTCCATTACTGAATAGGTGTACTCAATGCCATAGCCTAGGGCTCCAATGGATGGATCCATGAGAACGCTATCAAGGGAGACACCAAGATTTTGAAGGAGGATATTCAACTGTTTCGCAAGGTTTACATCAATGGGTGACGCAGCAACAATTGGGTGCTGGAAGGCCATGGCAGTTGCGCCAATGGTCCTGTAATTAGCGTCCTCAAGGGGAGAGAGACAGACTTTCTTATCACCAATAACAGAGGTGATGTCCCGTAGTGTCTCAGTATCTTTCTCTGCATTACCACAACCCCAGACAATTATGGGAACATCCACTGCATCAATTACAGCAGCAGCGGTTTTGGCGGCATCGGCAGCTGAACGATTCATACCATTTGGATCAGTTGAACCAAGGGAAATGGCAATGGCTTCAGCACCATAGGTCTTGACACATTTCTGGGCCCAGGCTACTGGATTGTCAAAGACATCACTGAAGTGTTGACTCAGGGTCTCCGGCCAATCATCAGGCTTTACATCGGCAACTTCCATGGCGATAAGTGGTTTATTAGGATGGTCACCTTCAAAAAGCTGGAAAGGCATGGAAGAAGCGCCGCCGACATACTTCTCATTTCCATCGTTACCCAATTTCACCGAACGAATCACCCCTGAATACTTGGTTTCATAACTGGTTGGAACAACCTTGGTGGCGCGATCAGCGAGGGCAACAGTCTCTTTGGCAAACTCTGCGACACCGCTATCAACCATAGGAGCGGGCTTTGGCATCTCCACTTTGGGCTTGGCTTCGGAATCAGCTTTGGCTTTAGCCTCTGCGTCTGCTTTTGCTTTTGCTTTTGCTTCTGCTTCTGCTTTTGCTTTTGCTTCATCAGCAGACTTAGCATCTGCTGCAGTCTTGGCATCCGCATCCGCATCCGCTTTTGCCTTGCCTTCGGCATCAGCTTTGGCCTTGGCTTCGGCATCAGCTTTTGCCTTTGCTTCGGCATCTGCTTTGGCCTTAGCTTCGACATCTGCCTTTGTCTTTGCATCTGCAGCCGCTTTTGCTTTTTCAGCAGAGTCATCAACTGGAGGTGTGGCAGGAGCAGCAGGAGCAGCAGGAGCAACTGGCGCTGTTGCAACTGCTGGAGCAGCAGGAATCGCAGCACTGGCTTCAGGTTCTTTTTTCAGAATAGCATGGGCGCCGGCAAAGCTTGCCAGGGCCTCAAACTGATCATCGGTTAATCCATACGCCTTCTTCAATGCGGCCAGACCAAGATTTACAGAATCAAGGGCCATGATCCGTTCTTTTTCATTCATTTCATGCTCTCCTGAATCATCCGCACCCTGTGGCGCGTCAGTGGTTATACTTGCGCTGGTACCAGCGATTGCAACTCCAGCGCTACCAGCGTTTTCTATTAATTTATCGGCTTCGGCCTTAGCAGCAGCAACAATCTGTGCCGCCTCTGCTTTTGCTTTTTCAAGTAAGCCTTCAGTATCAACGGGTTGTACTGTGATCTCTTCTCTGACCTCAACACTTGCAGGAGGTTCTGCCGTTTCAGCGATACCTGGTCGAGGAAGAAGGCCTGCTCTCTTCAATATCTCCGGAACGGCACTTTCCCACTCAATGGCCATACAGTGAATACCGGCAACACCTTCAATATCTTTTACTTGATTGATGATGTCTGCACAAATCTGGATCCCCTCATCCTGCTTGTCTTTGGCATCCTTCATTCGCTGAATGACATCATCGGTGACATCCATTCCAGGAACAAATTTTTTCATGTATCGTGCCATTCCCAGAGACTTTGGCGGAGTAACACCGGCGAGGATATAACATTTCTCATGGAGGCCAAGATCACGAACCATTCTCATGAATTCTGCAAATTTTTCTACATTATAGATGATTTGGGTCTGGACAAAATCGGCACCGGCTGCAACCTTTTTACCCAGGCGAACAGCGCGATATTCAAAGGGGTAGGCAAAAGGATTGGCAGCAGCACCAAGAAAAAGTTTCGGCTGATCACTCTTGATATCTTCACCGCATTGAAACTTTTTGTCATCACGCATCCCCTTCATCATTCCAAGCATCTGGATGGAGTCCATATCAAAGACTCCTTTTGATCCCGGATGGTTACCAAATTTTTGATGGTCACCGGTGAGACAGAGCAGATTTTTCAAACCCAGAGCCTGGGCGCCAAGAATATCAGACTGCATCCCGATCCGGTTTCGATCACGGCAGGTCATCTGGATAACAGGTTCAACCCCTTCTTCCTTTGCAATAAGTCCGGCGGCAATAGATGACATGCGAACAATCGCTGTCTGACAATCTGTAATATTGACCGCATCCACATTGCCCTTCAGTAGCCGCGCTTTTTCACGGACCACTTCCGGATTTCCATTTTTAGGGGGACCAAGTTCGCCGGTTACTGCGAAAGTCCCCTCTTTTAATAGTGTTTCTAGATTACTGCCCGACTTCATCGGCTAGACTCCTTCTGCCAAAACCAATCTTTTTTTTTGCAGCAGCCTGCTTTCACAGAGCTGCTACTCGTATTCAAGAATAGTGGTTGAATATAAAACAACTATTTCTGGCCGCAACCAACACCAGGGATACCTTGGCCGGTTGACCCGACATCAAGATCACGGCGCATTTCCATATCAAAAAGTACACGATCCTTCTTCTTGTTAATTCCAAGGGCTTCACGTTTACCATCAATCGCCTTAATCATTTTCTGGGCGAGTTTGATTGGATCTTCTTCATAGTCCCAAGTTGCTCCATACTCTTCAGCCATTCCATTGAGGACAAACTCGTTCATCTCTTTGGAACCAGTCACAGGAAGATTCTGGAAAATAACATGGGCACCGGATGTAACAAAGTACTGACCAATGGCCACGGCCTTTTCACTCATCCACAGAGGAGCGGTACCGCAGGCAGGCAGCTCGGAGATATCATCACCAAGACCTCCTTCTTTGACCATTTCAGTGAGTGCAATGAGGAGGCGACTATTATCAACACAGGAGCCGACATGGAGAACAGGTGGCATACCGACTGTCTCACACACCTCGGCCAAGCCTTCCCCACAATATTCTGCAGCAGCCTCAGGCCTCATAAGGCCCATTCTGCCAAGTGCCTGTGCGGCACAACCGGTGGCAAGCACCAGGACATTGTTCTTAAGGAGCTCAACGGCAATCTTGAAATGAACATCGTCGCTATACTTGTAGTGCTCACACCCAACAAGGGCACCAATACCTTTGATGCGACCGTTGATAATATTATCATTCAAAGGGCGGTAGCTTTGGCGAAAACGACCACCGAGCATATAGTTGATAGTCTCATGACTGAAACCAACAACAACATCTAATTTATTATCCTTAGGAATGTAGTACTCACCACGCTTTTTATAATTATTGATGGCATGGGTAAGGATTGCTTTGGCTGAGCCAAGGGGATCCTCCTCCTCAAACTGCATGTGGATGGCATCCGGCATCTTCGCCCGGTAGTTAGTGGTGATGATATCGGTATGTTTCCCTTTCACCACCTGAGCCACCGACTGCATGACACACTGCACGTCCACTACCATGGCCTCAACTGCGCCGGTAGCAAGGACCATCTCCTGCTGGATGAAGGATCCGGCAACCGGAATTCCGCGACGCATGAGAATTTCATTACCGGTACAGCAGACACCGGCGAGGTTAATGCCCTTGGCACCAACTTTTTTGGCAAGGGCCTGCATATCTTCACTTTCTGCGGCAATACAGAGAGCCTCAGCAAGCAGGGGCTCATGACCATGAACAGTCACATTCACCTGGTCTTCTTTGAGAACACCAAGATCAATGAGAGCACGCCTTGGAACCGGAGTACCGAACATAATATCAGTAAGCTCAGTGGAGAGCATGGAAGCCCCCCAGCCATCTGCCAGGGAACAGCGGGCAGCCTGCTTCATGATGTTTTTATATTCCTGGTCAACACCCATGTGGGTACGATGCATGGTCTCAACGACTTCACGATCAATCCCCCTGGGCTCAACACCTTTTTCTTTCCAGATCTGCTGCTGTTTTTCAGGTGCCCGTTTGAGCATGGAAAGGGTACCATGCTGCTGGCCAAACTCAGCCAGAGCCTTTTCACCCAACTCCAATGCTATTTCGTTTTTGTCTCTGCCCTCAGTCTCGACCCCGAAGATCTCTGCCATGGCATGGAGCTTGACTTCATCTTTGATTTCATGGGGAGTATTTCCTTTGGCAGTCTCGATGAATCCCATCACCATCTCACGGGCATGATCAGTATGCGCTGCTGTTCCAGCGGCGACGATACGGGCAAAATTTCTGGCTACAACTGTAGCCGCTGTTGCACCACAGACACCAATCATCTGCTCAACCCCATCAATGATCTGACAAGGGCCCATATTACAGATACGGCAGCAGGTTCCACCTGAGCCAAACAGACAGGTAGAAACACCACGATCCTCAATTCGATCGTAAGCAGTTCGAACCTGTTTTGCCAAATCCTGATTAAGCAGGTCTTTGGTTGAGGCACCGGTAATATCGTTACAGGATGTGCATCCACCTTTGCTGTTGCTCATAGTTATCCTCCGGAACAGTTATAAACGGCAAGAAAACCGTATTAAATGCTACTAATAGCGCTATTATATCAAATTGGCTGCCATCTTAGCGGCCTGTACAGTATTTTTCATCAGCATGGTGATGGTCATGGGACCAACACCGCCTGGAACCGGGGTAATACAGGATGCCTTTTCCTTCACGGCATCAAAATCAACATCACCGGCAAGAATAGCCTTACCATTGCTCGCCTGACCAATACGGTTGACGCCGACATCAATAATTGCAGCTCCTTCTTTTACCATATCTGCTGTAACCATTTTCGGAACACCAACGGCAGCGATAATAATATCAGCACGCCTGCAATGTGCGGCCATATCCTTCGTTCTGGTATGACAGAGGGTGACGGTTGCATTTCCAGCTTCACGTTTCTGAAGCATCAAGTTGGCTATGGGTTTGCCGACGATATTGGATCGCCCTATAACCACAACCTCGGCACCGCTGGTTTCCACACCGCTTCTGATGAGAAGCTCAAGAATTCCATGGGGGGTGCAGGGCAGGAAGCACTGCTCACCAAGGACCATCTTACCGACATTAACGGGATGGAAACCATCCACATCTTTATCGGGGTCAATGGCATACAGAATATTGGCTTCATTAATATGTTTTGGCAAAGGCAGCTGAACAAGGATACCGTTGATCTTTGGGTCCTTGTTATATTTGTCCACAAGTGCAAGAAGATCTTTTTCACTGGTCTCTGGATCCAAGGTAAGCTGCTCCGAGTGAATACCGAGCGCATGAGCGGTCTTATTTTTGGCAGCGACATACGACTGGGAGGCGGGATCCTCTCCGACAAGAATGGTCACAAGGCCAGGAACAATGTTATGTTTCTCTTTTAACTCAGCAACTTCAACTGCTAATTCTTCACGAATGGTTTTTGCTACCTCGGTACCACTTATAAGCTTTGCCGTCATTTATATATCCTCAAAAAAAAATTCAAACGATCAATGTTGCTTTACTCAAAACATCATCGGAACATCATTTGGTTGACTGTTGGACAGACCATTCCCGAGAACAACAAAATCTTGGCAAGATTAATAGGATTGGCCTGAGAGAATTTTCATTCAACACCTTGTAGTTATATGACCAGCAAGGATAGTGAAAGAGTCAAAATAATAGGTTTTTCAATTTTTTTCAAGTAACAGATCAATATTTTTTAACAATTATCAAAGTTTTTTGACTCATTGTTAAAAAAAATAGATATAGGGCTGAAACAGAGGGTATGGCAGGTGCAAACCAACTAGCTAATGGAGCGGGAAACGGCTATAATAAAAACAACTTAGAGGCTGTCTCTCGTTGCACTCCTTCAACAAATACAACGAGAGACAACACTTATTCTACATGGCTACAATGGGAAGATATTCAGGGTCCCAACGCATTTTTCGCAACAATTCATTCATTCGTGCCTCATCTCCTTCGTGCTGAAACGTGGAAAAGACACATGGACGGCTGACCCCGTTTTGGACAGCAGACATCGCCACTGCAAGGGCCACTTTACCGCTGACATCTTTCAAGGTATTAACGGAAGGTACAAGACTACCTTCCTCCATTTCCGCCTTTGAGACACAGGAAGAAACCGCATGGGCAGCAGCTGTAAAAAACTGCGGCAGTACCTCTCTTGCCCCGGAACCGAGTACCCCAAGGCCCACACCGGGAAAGACAAAAACATTGTTACACTGACCGATGTGGTGAATCTTTCCATTATGAGTTACAGGTTCAAATGGGCTTCCGGTAGCCACAAGTGCCTTGCCATCGGTCCAGCTATAAATATCTTCCGGAAGAGCCTCAGTCATGGAAGTGGGATTTGACAGGGGCATAATCACCGGACGCTCGGTATTAACAGCAACAGCCTCCACCACCTCCTGCGTAAAGCAACCTCCCTGCCCTGAGGTTCCGATAAGAACAGTAACTCCAGCTTTCTTGACGGCATTAAGAAGAGAAAGATTCTCTTGCTCTTTCAACCATGGAAACTGTTCTTTGTCCTTCGCAAATTTCAGTTTATATTCTTCAATATCACGATCCGAGGTAACCACTCCTCTGGAATCAAGGGTGAAAATCCTGTCTTTTGCCTCTTTCTCAGACAGACCTGCCTCAACCAGAGCAACACCGATCTGTTCAGCCACCCCAACGCCACCAGCACCGGCACCATGGACAAGAAAGACCTGATCCTCCAGTTTTTCAAGCTTGATCCGCATGGCGGTTAATATTCCAGCCAGGGTAATAGCGCCAGTCCCCTGGATATCGTCATTAAAAGAGATCAGATCATGGAGATATGAATCACGAATAGCAAAGGCATTCTGTTTAGAAAAATCTTCCCATTGGCAGAGGGCATTAGGAAAAACATTTCTAAAGGCACAGGCAAATCGCCTGATAAACTCCATATACTCATCTCCGGTCAAGCGGTGATGACGCCAGCCCAGATAATCGTTGTCTAACAGCAGCGCTTCATTATTAGTCCCGACGTCTAAGGAAATGGGCAGGCAATGCCATGGCGCAATCCCTGCCCCTTGCGTATAGAGCATGAGCTTACCGAGACAGATGGCAATTCCACCGGCACCCTGATCACCAATACCGAGAATCCCCTGATTATCAGTGACCACCGCAACCCTTATATCCCGATGAATATAGCGCCGGAGAACATCCTCGGCCTGATCAATGTTCCCGGGATAAAAATGCAGCCCATTGGCCTGCCTGAACATGGAGGAGTATTGCTGAACAGCAAGGCCCACCGTGGGAGTATAGATAATTCCCATCAGGTTCTCGATATCACTTTTAATGAGAGCGTGAGCAAGGGCCACATTACGGTCAAAAAGGGACCTGACATAAATAAATTTTTCTATGGGCAGCTCTTTGGAATCCACCTTGATCTTCGAATTTTCCACCTGATGCTCAAGGCTTCTCACTGCAGGCGGCAGGGTTGCTTCGAGCCCGAGCCGTTTTCTCTCGGACTGACTAAAGGCGGTGCCCTTGTTTACAAAACTGATATTGTGTATAGTTGTACCGCTTGCATAAACCAGAATTTCTCTGGTGTTTCCATATTCGTCATATTTAAAACCGTATTGATTCTCAGACATCCCCACTCCTCGGCACGTTGCCTGCATTGGGAAATTGACTTTTGGCCTGCAATCCTCCATAATGTGTCCCCATGACACACTGGAAAAAAATTCTACAGAACTCAGTAAGCAGTCCCTCTGAACTTGCACAGTTTTTCGATTTTGATTGTAGCCCACTTAGGTCTGTCTGTGCAAGCTTTCCCATGCGAATTAATCCTTATTATTTAGGCCTTATCCGCTCAGTGAACGACCCCCTCTGGCAACAGGCGGTCCCCAGCCCACGGGAACTCAATGATTCCGTATGCATCCCTGACCCACTGGCTGAAGAGGATTTAAGTCCTGTTCCCAATCTGGTCCATAAATATCCTGACAGGGTTCTTTTTCTTGTTGCCAGCGAGTGTGCTATGTATTGCAGATTCTGCACGAGAAAACGGAAGGTGGGTACGACGGCGATGCAGATTACAGAAAAGACCATTCAAGCAGGAATAGACTATATCAGAGAGAACAGAGAAATCCGGGAAGTACTACTCTCTGGTGGCGACCCCCTCCTCCTTGAAGACGACAGGCTGGATTCTCTTCTCACAAGACTCCGGGCCATCCCAACCCTTGAAATCATCAGAATCGGAACCCGTATCCCCTGCACCCTGCCCATGCGCATAACAGAGGATCTTGCCAATATACTCAAGAAGCATCACCCACTCTACATTAACACCCACTTCAACCACCCCCGGGAATTAACCCTGGAAGCGATGAAAGCATGCACCCGTCTTGCTGACGCCGGCATCCCACTTGGTTGCCAGACCGTTTTGCTCAAGGGGATCAACGATGATCCGACCACCCTCAAAGAACTCTTCACGGGCCTGCTTCGAATGCGGGTAAAACCATACTATCTCTTCCAGGGAGACCTCACAAAAGGAACGAATCACTTCCGCACCCACTCCAGTAGCGGCATCAAAATCATGCGTAAACTCATTGGCTCCATCTCCGGCATGGCGATCCCAACCTACGCCCTTGACGCACCAGGCGGAAAAGGAAAAATCCCCCTCACCCCGGATTATATTATTTCCAGAGGGAAAACTCTCTCTTTTCAAAATTACTGTGGAAAACTTTGCACATACCCTGAAAATGGTGATCCGCTATAAAGCACATGCAAAAAAAGAAAGAAAATGAAAGAATTCTATTCTTTACAGCAAAAAAAAAATGGTATAAGTTTAATATTGTGCTATCCTAGATATAATGCTTTTTTAAACAGCAACAGATTACTTCACTTAAGGTGTGATGATTCATGACTGAAATCACCTATAATTACTGTTTTGATTTTCCCGACACCAGCAAAAAACGTTTCCTCATTAAGCTGGATACGGAAACATATAATTACAAGCCTTCCGGTGGTAATCCGCCGGATTGGGCAAAACTAGAAGTTGCCCAGTGTCAATGCTGCAAACTGAAAAGTGCTGACCACGAGTACTGCCCCATTGCCGCCAACATTTCAGAGCTTGTCTTGGCGTTCAAAGACACTGCTTCCTACAAATCCTGCCTCGTCTCATGCATCTCAACAGCCAGAACCTGCAGCAAAGAGACAACTGTACAGGATGGCCTGGCGTCAATCCTCGGAATCATCATGGCCACCAGCGGCTGTCCCAGTATGACAATCCTTAAACCAATGGCCTGCTTTCATCTGCCTTTTGCCACAGTTCAAGAGTCCAATTACAGGTCAGCTTCCGCCTATCTTCTGCGTCAGTATTTTACCAATAAAAAAGGTGAAAGTGCTGATTTTTTCATGGAGCGTATTCAGGAGTATTACCAAGAGGTCCAAGAGGTAAACAAAGGTATTTTTAAACGTATCGACATGACATCAGAAATGAATGCCGACAAGAATGCCATCGTCACCCTCAACGCCCTCGCTCAGATCCTGGTGTTGGAAGTCAAGGAATCTCTGGAATCTTTGAGACCTATATTTACCTGAGAATTCTGCTGACCCCACTTGATATCCAGCACTGAGAAAACGATGTCACACATTCATCGTTTTCCCTAACGCCTCACATCATACTCTCAGGATCAACATCTATCGCAATCCTGATATCGCCCTTTCGTAATCCTGACTCTTCCTCAATGATTTTTCTGCATACAGTATGTAAGGGTTTTATTTCCGGACCTTTTAAAAGGATCTGCCAACGGTAGCGGTCCCTGACTCTGTCAATGGGAGCTGGTGCAGGACCAAGCACCTCTACACCCTTTTGCCTGCAGGCATTACATAACTCTACTATCTTGGTTGATGTTGATTGCACCTGCACCTCACTGCTTCCCGATATCCTCACGTTAACCATTCGCAGGTATGGTGGAAACATCGGATTTTGTCGAATCCCCATCTCCTTTTCATACAGCTGTTCATACTTGTGATCTCGAGCAAACTGAACTGCATAATGTTCCGGCCTCAGGGTCTGAACAATTACTCTCCCAGGGATATCGCCCCTCCCAGCCCTGCCGGCAACCTGAGACAGCAACTGATAGGTGCGTTCTGCCCCACGGTAATCAGGCATATTAAGTCCACCATCAGCCCATATCACACCAACCAGGGTGACATGAGGGAAATCATGTCCTTTGGCAATCATCTGCGTTCCAACGAGGATATCAATTTCCCTGTCATGCATCTGTTTCAACAGGGCCAGAAACTTTCGTCTGTCTGCAGCAGTGTCTGAGTCAATTCGGGCCACGCGGGCTTCAGGAAATTTTTCGTTTATCTCCTGTTCTATTCTCTCAGTTCCAAAGCCGACGGGTAGCAGCTTATCTGACCGGCATGCACTGCACGTGGTATTTTCCCGCAGGCTGTAACCGCAGTAGTGACAGACTAGTTTTGCCTTGTTTTTATGGTAGGTCAGGGACACATGACAGTGCCGACAACGCACAGGTTCACCACAATCACTACACAGATAAATAGCGGAAAAACCACGGCGGTTAAGAAGGAGTATTGACTGTTGACCCTGTTCAAGATTTGCTGCCAGCGCCTTTTGCAGTCTCAGGCCAATGGCCTCGCCTCTTTTCTGTTCTTTTTTTTCGCGGAGGTCAACAACTGTCACCGTCGGCAATGGACGATTTTCTACCCGTTTACTCATTGTCAGAAGCTGAAACTTTCCACTTTTGCCACTGGCATAACTTGTAATAGCAGGAGTGCCTGACCCAAGAACAACCACTGAACCGCTAAAACGGGCACGGAGAATGGCGAGATCCCGGCCCTGGTAACGCAGCCCATCATCCTGTTTGTACGCGGAGTCATGCTCTTCATCCACCACAATCAATCCGGGATCGTGCAGAGGTGCAAAGACTGCGGACCTGGCACCAATGACCACTCTACCACTACCATTTACGGCAAGACTCCACTGGTCAAAGCGTTCTCCAGGACTTAGCCCGGAATGGAGCAGGATCACCTGATCCCCGAAGCGTGAAACAAAATGAGACTCCAGTTGGGTGGCAAGGGCTATCTCAGGGACAAGAATCAGCACATCCCGACCCAGCGCCAGGGTTTCTTCTGCAGCCCGGAGATATACCTCAGTCTTGCCGCATCCGGTGACTCCATGAAGGAGAAATGGAGAAAAGGTCTTTTGCTGAAGTGCCGGGAGTATTGCAGCCAGAACCTGACTCTGCTCCTGACTCAATCGTTTCGGTTTAGGGAAATTGGTCAGCGTCTTCCCAAAAGGATTGCGATATATTCGGCGCATGACTGAAGAAACTATCCCCAGCACCTCAAGCTCTTTCAAGGCCTTAGACGCCCCGCTGTATATTTTTCGCAGATCACTGGCTGCAACTGCTTCCTGTCCCTGCTCCACTGCCAGTTGGGTGTGATGAAAAAGAGTACGGATCAGGGGAACAGTGAGGCTTCTGTCTTCGAATTTCTGCCTGGCGGCACTTTTTAAAGCCTTACGTCCCTCTTCACCTTCAATTGAATCAGGCAGATCCAGTTCAATCTTTCTGACATAACAGAGTTCATGTTTCTGACCGGTTTTTACCCTGTCAAGAACATCATTGAAGGCAACTGTTCCCTCTTCCTGCCACTTGCTAACGAGTTGCTTGTATACCTTGTCGGCCAGCAGTTTTTTGGTCACAGCCGGAGAAAGTTCATTTTTTTCCTGCAGGACGGCAAACCAGTCAGGTTCAACTACATCCGGCAACGGCCAGGAAGCAAGTGACTCTTTACCACCCTCTGTAAGCGCAAGTATTTTTCGATTACGCTGGGTTAATCCTCCCGGGAGGGCAGTTTTTATGACCTCACCAATGGGATGGTGATAATAGTCAGCAATCCAGCGATAAAAGGGAACAAGATTCTCAGGAAAGAGGGGTTCATCATCCAAAAAGCGAATGACCGGAAGTATTCTGTAACTGACATCCTCTTCAGGGACGACACCAAGCACATACCCAGTCACCCTCTGTCGACCCAAATGAACAAGTACCCTTCTCCCCACCGGATCACCATCCGTTTCGAAATCAAATGCGTAAGAAAGGGTGTGTAAAAGGGGGGCGGCAACAGCCACCTCAATTCTGGGCATAATCTTGTCTTCCTTTTTTTCAATGACAGATACCATATTCCCGTGTACTAGTGTCTGCCAATATATACCATATTTCCAAATTCATGCCATTTCATACCATGCAGCTCAACTATCCAGCAGAACTTCCCATTGTCTCCTACCGGGAAGAGTTTCTTGCTCTCCTGCAGGACAGCCAGGTGATCATCGTTGCCGGTGAAACCGGTTCCGGAAAGACGACACAGCTGCCTAAGTTCTGCATGGAGTTCTTCCCCGAAGACGATTTTCTCATTGGCTGCACCCAGCCAAGACGTGTGGCTGCAACCTCGGTGGCAGCGCGGGTAGCCACTGAACTTGCTCCCCACAGTGAGATGGTCGGCTATAAAATCCGTTTCCGTGACAAGACAACGAGGAAGACCAGGATCAAATTCATGACCGATGGGGTTCTCCTTGCTGAAACGAGACAGGATCCGCTCCTGAAAAAATATGGTGTCATCATCATTGATGAGGCCCATGAAAGAAGCCTCAACATCGATTTTCTTCTCGGCTACCTGAAAAACATCCTGACCAGACGCCCTGATCTGAAGCTCATTATCACCTCGGCAACCATTGATACCGGGATTTTTTCAAAACACTTTGACAGAGCACCGATTCTATCAGTGGAAGGACGGAGTTATCCCGTTGAAGTACGCTACCAGGAGCCCCCTGATGAGGACAGTCTGTCCTACGTCGATCACTGTGTAGAGACTGTAACGAATCTGCACCGCAGAGAACCCCCTGAAGACACCCTTATCTTTCTCCCCACTGAAAAAGATATTCGGGAATGTTGCTTCCTCCTTGAAGAAAAATTACCTGAGAGCCTGATCCTGCCAATGTTCGGCAGGTTGCACTCGGTGGATCAGAAAAAGATTTTCAAACCATCACCCAGGACAAAAATTGTAGTTGCCACCAACGTTGCAGAAACATCCATAACAGTCCCCGGTATCCGCTATGTCATAGACACCGGTCTTGCCAGGATCTCCCAGTATAATGTACGTGCCAGAACCACCAGCCTCCCTATCACCAGGATTTCCCAGGCAAATGCCGACCAGCGCAAAGGACGTTGCGGGCGGGTAGGACCGGGAATCTGCATCAGGCTCTACTCTGAAGAAGACTATTTAAGCCGGGATCAATACATGCTTCCAGAGATCAAACGCTCAAATCTTGCCGAAGTCATCCTCCAGATGATTTCCATGAACCTGGGCTCACCCGTTGATTTTCCATTTATCGAGCCTCCCCACTCCGGTGCAATACGAGATGGATATAGTCTTCTTAAAGAACTGGGCGCTCTGGAGCAGGATAACAGCCTGAGCAGGATAGGCCGCCTCATGGCACGGCTCCCCATAGATCCGCCAATTTCCCGTATCCTTATTGCGGCTCGCGAGAACAACTGTGTTCAGGAAATAAAAGTCATCGCACCGGCCCTTGCCATTCAGGATCCGAGGGTTCGTCCGGCAGAACGTGAAGCAGAAGCCGACAAAGCACATGAAAAGCTCAACCATGAGCAGTCAGATTTCCTCAGTCTCCTGAAAATCTGGCAGCTGTTTCATGATGTCAAAGAGAAGACCCTTTCCTGGAATCGCTTAAAAAAATTCTGCGCCGGCCATTATCTTTCTTTTCAACGTATGCGGGAATGGATCGACCTTCATGACCAGTTGGAAAGAATCCTGGACCGGGAGAAAGGGTTTGACAATAATAGTGAGCCGGCCTCTTATGCTGCAATTCATAAAAGTTTATGCACAGGTTTTTTGCGAAATATCGGCCTGAAAAAGGAAAAAGAAAAGAAACTCTACCAGGGGGCCGGGGGCAAGGAATTTATGATCTTTCCCGGTTCAGGTCAGTTCCATACTGCCGGTCAATGGATCATCGGGGCTTCATTTCTTGAAACCAAACGCTTGTACGTTCTCACTGTTGCAAATATAGATGAAAAATGGCTGATCGAAACTGCAGATCATCTCTGCCGCAGGTCATGGTCAAACCCGCGGTGGCAAAAAAAGAGCGGACAGGTTGTTGCCAATGAAAAGATCACCCTTTTCGGCCTGATCATTTCGGCCGACCGCATTGTCAACTTTGGCAAAACCTCGCTGAAAAACAGAACGGAAGCCAGACAGATTTTTATTCAACAGGGATTGCTTGAACAGGAGATGGCCGGGAATTTCCCCTTTCTCCAGCATAACACCAAGCTCCTGAAAAAATGGACAGAGACTGAAGAGCGTCTCAGAAAACGAGATCTCCTGGTTGATGAAACAAGCCTGTATCACTTCTATGACAAACGTCTTCCTGCTGGGGTATATGACCGATTTACCTTAAACCGTTTTGTACGCAGAAAAAAAGGTCAGGCCTTTCTGGAGATGACAGAAGAGGATATTCTCAACCGAAGACCTGAAGACAGAGAACTTCAGGATTTCCCCAAATATCTACACATAGGGGGCCAGAAGCTACGCCTTTTGTATAACCTGACTCCAGGTGAAGAAGATGACGGGGTTACAGTATGGATTCCCCTTGATACTGCTGACAGTTTTTCAGAAACCGGTTTTGAGTGGCTGGTTCCCGGTCTCATTAGGGAAAAAGTCACCTTCCTGCTCAGAGGGCTCCCCAAACGCATTCGAAAACATCTGGTACCGATCAACAACAGTGTGGATCTCCTCCTTGACGATTGCACCCATTACCGCGGCTCACTTTACCATGCCTTGGAACAGGGGATATTCAAAATGTTTCACCTGACAGTGGGACGTGGAGACTGGCCGCAACAGTTGCCGCCCCACCTGCTCATGCGTTATCTGATCTATGACCAGAACGGCAGGACAGTTGCTGCGGGAAGAGTGTTACACAATCTGATTCAAGAGGCAGAGGCGCCCCCTTCGCCAAAGGCAAGGCCAAACAAAAAGACCTCTGCCGATCTTGCCCGCTGGCAGGACAAACTCTTTACAAGCTGGGATTTTCATGGGTTGGAACGAAGGATCCCACTCTACACCACAGGGAACAAAGTTGCAGGTGCCCTCTTTCCAGCCCTGCATATAGAAAGAGACAGAGGCGGAGTGCGACTCACCTTTGAATCAGACAGAGTAAAGGCCAGTGCTTTGAACCGCAAGGGAGTACTTTTCCTCTACCAGCTCCACTTTAGTGACCAGTTCAAAAATCTGAAAAAATATTGTCACACCTCCGTCTCAGGACCGTCTTCACTCTGGCTCAGCAGCATGATCGGCAATCGAAATAAAGCAGTATCCGCCCTGCTGGACTTTATCATGCGCTCGATGTTTACAGAAGATCTCGAGACAATTCCGGAGGAAAAAGTTTTTCAAGCAGAAATCAAGAAAATTCAACAGCTGGGCCTCTATAAAAGAGGCAGGGATATCTGTGATCAACTACTGCTTCTGTTACGCAAACGCAGGGAGGTCTCAGATCAGATAGACAGATTTACAGCACTTGCCAGAGAGAGTAAGGCCGGCAGTACAACTCAGAACAAAGAGTATCTATCCCTGCTGGATGAAATTCTTCCCCCTGATTTTCTGACAACTCTAACAACAGATGATCTTGAAGAATGTCCCCGCTTTTTCCAGGCACTTCTCATTCGTATAGAGCGTGCCCATGCCAATCCGGCAAAGGATCAGAGCAAGGAACAGGAACTGGAACCCTATCTCCGGAGACTGAACAGGCTTCCAGACGACTGTTCCACACTCCCGCATGAATGCAGACAGGAAATCTCCCGCTATCAGGCAATGGTAAACGAGTTCCGAGTGAGGATCTTTGCCCCGGAATTAAAGGGGGGGATGCCGGTCTCTGCAAAGAAACTCAAACTGCAGTGGCAGACTGTTCAATCCCTCTGCCCCGGTGTCTAGTTTCCAGGAGCAGTAATCTGTTTCTGAGCTGGCGAAGGAAGAAACAGACATTTCCTAAAGCCCATCACCCGATTATGTTTGATTTGGTCATTACGAAAACTTTAGGTCAAAGCCCACATTTTGTAAATAATGAGCTTCCTGCTCAAGGCTGGCAAGTTGCAGGGGATGATTTTTCAACTCATTCTTGGCAAACTTCAGGGTCAACCTGTTTTCATTGGCGGTAATTTTTTCAATAACTGCTGTTTCCTCTTTCCTGGAGCGATGCAGCAGGGTGGCGAGACGAAGTAGTACTACAAGCCTCAAGGCTGTCTGCTGATCTTTTTCCGGCAAATTTCTGAAGAGCCTTTTTGAGATCTTTTTGCGATGACAACGCACCAAAACACTCATCCAGTCCTGCTCCTCAAAGGAAAACCCAGGCAAGTCAGCATTGTCCAGCAGATAGGCACCATGTTTCTGATATCCACTCAAGGAAACCGCAAGGCCTATTTCATGCAGACTGCTCGCCCAGTGCAGTACCTCGGCATCTTCGAGCCGCAGGTTCCAGTCTTTTTCACAGGCAACCAATAACTGGTGTGCTTTCTTGCTTACCCGTCGTGCATGTTTCTGACTAATCTGAAATCGCTGCTGCACACTTGAAACAGTTTTCAAGCGGGTATCTTCGCTCTTTATGCGCCCCAGACGCTCATACAGTAGGCCTTCCCGCAGGGCACCCTCAGAAACCTGCATGGTTTCTATTTTTAGTGCCTCAAAGGTGGCAATGAGGATGGCCAGCCCTCCTGCAAAAACGGGTTGACGATCACTCATTAAACCAGGCAGATCAAGATTCTGCAGATCTCCAGCCTCAATCATTATATCCCGTATCTTGTACAGACTGTCCAGTGTGATGGCATAGGACTCAAGCCCAAGCCCATTCACAACTCTACCTACGGCTTTGATGGTACCGGATGCCCCTGTGGCAGAGCTCCAGTCAGCTTTTTGGAAATAACGTCTTACCGGACGCAGTTTCAGGTGGGCGGCAATTTTGGCATTTTTCCAATACTTTTTGTTGAGCTTTCCATTTTGGAAAAACTCACGACTCATGCTGACACACCCCATATTGAGGCTGCGCAGATGCTGAGGCTCGAAATCCTCACCGACAATTAATTCAGTACTGCCCCCACCAATATCCATGACAAATCGTTTGCCCTCATCAGCAACCAGGGAATGGGAAACACCCAGGTACACAAGACGGGCCTCCTCTTTCCCCCCAATGACGGAGATTGGGTGGCCAAGAACCTCACTGCCTTCTTGTAAAAACCGGCGAGAATTTTTTGCCTGGCGCAAAGTCTTGGTACCAACTGCCGCCACATTCCCCTGGGGGAAATCCTTCACACGTTCGCCAAAACGCTCAAGACAAAAAAGGGCGCGTGTACATGCTTCTTGAGACAATCTGCCATCTTTATCGAGACCGGCTCCCAGGCGTACCATTTCCTTTAAATTGTCCAGAATGTGGACATGACCGTCTTCAATACGGGCAACAACCATGTGAAAACTGTTGGAACCCAAATCGATGGAGGCTAAATATTGTGGTGTTTGCTGTTGATCTTTCACTGGGTTCCAGAGCTTGGATATGGAAGTACTTTAAACAATATTTACCCCTTTATGGTATTTGTACCCGGCCATAAAACGGTCAATGTTTAAAGACCACTTCCCGGAAAAAAACAATCAGCTTTTCTCGCCGGTTCTTCATTCGTACCTGTTCGGGAATAAGATTAGAATGATCAATTTTGATGACTGCCATTTTATATTCGATATGAGAGGCAAAGCGGTTATCCAGATACCAGGCATAGGTAAGCCCAAAAAGAAGACCTGGCGGGGTGAACCCTTCTCTGCCGTTCACAAGACGGGTAAAGTGGTTTTCGTCCTCGCCATCCCGCACCATTCTGGAAAGGATCAGATACTCTGCAAGGTCATGCTCGTTAAAGTATGATTTTCTCTTTTCAGGATCTTTGAGATGAAGATGATATATCTTTCCCAGGAAAATTCCATTTGTGTTTATGGTATCGATTTCTTTACTCGCTGCGTAGTTCCCAAGCAAAGACTGGCCAACGGCAACAAGAAAGGCCACCTCAAGATCAGATACGGAGTCGAATTGATCCTGACGAATTTTAACATAACCATCTTCAGGATCATAAAAAGAATAGACCTTGTCCCAGTGCTGGTCGCGTTTCCATTCCTCGGTCGCTATGCACTGGACACCATGGACAAACTGTAAATGTGCAAGTGGAATATCTTTATGATCCCAAAGAATCCTCTGCAGGGTTTTTCGAATTTGTTCTGTTTTGTCTTGTGCCTGCCCCTGTAGTTCAATGCTAATACCACTTAGAAACTCCTTAATTTTTTTGTAGCGTAGACAGGGGATCTGCATGGAGGTCAGATATTTTTTCTTCTCTCCACTCCCTGCGTCAGTGGGTAGTTTAGCTGCTGATGGGGCAGGAATATGAAGGAAACTCGCCCACAGGGTCCTTACAACCAGGGAAAACTGCTTCGGATCATGGCGAATAACACCATGATCGCGAAGCGCTGCTTTTGAATAAATACTGCATTCAAGTGGGACAATCCCCTGTCCCAATACCTTATCACGATCAAGATAGATGGGTATTTTCCCCTCCACCGCATAATTCTGTATCACCGTGGCCGGAACATCCTTGAAAGAGAGACACAATACTTTTTCAAAAAGCCCTTCAGTGCCCCCGGGAATGTTTCGTTTATAGGCATTCAGGAGATCCGAGAGATGAAATTTCCGTTCAGGATCAGTGAGACTGAGGTCGGTTTCTCCGGTTTGAACCCAGAGATTTGAAACCAAAATTTTCAGGGCATTTTTGTTCGCCTTTACCGCCTCAACAATGCCCGGTACCTGAAAAACAGGGATCAAAGAACTGTACAGGCTGCCAGGGGCCATTATCATGATATGGGCATCTCTAATGAGCCCCAGTAATTCAGAAGATACCGGGGGTTCTTCACAAAAATTCACACACACGCGATCTACAGGATAACCGCGATTGGCATAATATGACTTATGCTCACCCGTAACCTGTACACCGTTGGCATAACAGACACTCAGTTCTGCCGGCACAGAGGTACAGGGCACTACCGCCTGTTCATCCGCCCCCAACACCACACACAGAGATGCGATACCCCTCTGGAGATTCTGTTGCAACAGATCTTGCTCGTCAAGCAGTGTCTCAGCAGTATAATGCTCGGGAATCTGTTCATATATTGATGAGGCCAGAATGAGATTTCCAAGACAATGGGGCCTGCTGAGAACAGCCTTCAACCGAGAATCAGCAAAAAGGTTGTCAATTCTCTTAGCAAGCATCTGCTCAATGGCAGAAGGAAGATGCTTCTGCCTGGCCAGTCCGCTATCTACCAGCAATTGTTGACTGTTGGCGGGAGGGGTAAAAAAACGATGATTAAAGACCGCAGCCAGTGTCTCTACACAGCGAACAGCTTCCAGTTCTGTCAGATTATAGAGTTCCTGCAATTTAACAAGCTGTATTGAAGAAAGCAACACATGACGAATATCACCAAGGGCTATAAGCGGAAGATCTTTGAGCAGTTCTCCGGTTGAGCCCCCGTCATCAGTTATGCAGACAATGGAGCGGGTTTTGGGGAAAATAGATTTCAGACCGGAAAAGGGTTCTTTGATCCAGGACACCGACCGGCTGTCACCTCCAATAATGGTGGATAGACCTGTTCCACCACCAAAAACCACAACGTTCAAGCCTTCAACAGGCTCACGTTCCAGAGCATCCTTGATCTGCTGCAAGCCCGATGCAGTTTTTGAGGGAATGCCCTCCGGTACACCGGATAGGGCAAGCTCCACTAGTTTTTCACGCAGATCTTCATGGGGAAGAAGGTCCAGAGGAGAAATCAGTCCAGCCTCAATCTGTCTCAGACTGGCAGCGACATCCACCTCAGATTTTCTGTTCGTGTCCACCAAGTGTCTCAACCCGTTATAAGATGGCAATTAAAGTCCTGTTGCCTGCATCTGTTTTTCTACGGCCTGGACAGAAAGCTGCAGTGCAGCTTTCTCTTCTGCAGTGAGTTCGAACTCAAGGATCTTCTCAACACCTTTCTCGCCGATTACGACCGGCACTCCGAGAAAATATCCGGAAACACCAAATTCACCTTCAAGGTAGGCTGCACAGGGGAGGACACGCTTGGAATCTGTGAGTACTGCCTCTGCCATTTCAATTGCTGCAAGGCCGGGGGTATAAAAAGCAGAACCGGTTTTCAGGTGATTGACAATCTCAAGGCCTCCTGTCTGGGTACGATGGACAATAGCATCAATCTCTTCACTTGAAAGAAGTTCTGTGATGGGTACCCCTGCAACATTTGCAAGACGAACCATGGGCATCATGTTGTCACCATGAATCCCAAGAACCAGCGCATTAACATCCTTTGGAGCCACCCCAAGAGCCTGGGCAAGAAAAGTTCGATAGCGGGCAGAATCGAGAACTCCTGCCATTCCAATCACTTTTTCTTTCGGATGTCCAGTTACTTTAAAAGCCGTATGAACCATGGCATCAATGGGATTTGTAACAACAATCAGGACACAGTCCGGTGAATATTTTACAGCCTCCTCTGCGCAGGATTTTACAATCGCCACATTAATTGCCAGGAGATCATCCCTAGACATCCCGGGTTTACGCGCAATCCCAGCCGAGATAATAACGACATCTGAGTTTGCAGTATCGGCATAATCATTGCTGCCCTTTACATCAAAGTAAAATCCTTCAACAGGCCCGGACTGTGAAAGATCCAGTGCCTTTCCCTGAGGAATCCCTTCTGCCACATCAAGCAGGACGATATCACCAAGGTTTTTAGCAGCAGCCCAGTGAGCGGCAGTGGCTCCAACATTTCCGGCACCAATGATCGTTATTTTCTTTCTCATTTTTTTATTCCTTTTTTACTTTTCAGGGGAGTTACACCGTCTCTCTAGACTGGATCTTATTTAAAATACAGAGAGGAGAAGTCGCCTCTCAGGTACAGCAAAATGAATTATACTGTGAATCACATCCAGTGTAAACGGTTCAGCAATATGTTTTAATTTTTTCAATTATATGACAAAACATTGGTTAATCGAAGTCACCCTTTTTAACAGTGGGTTCGTTCATCACACTATTGAAATTGAACGCTCCGAATCGTTGTAAGTAGCTAACAGGAATTCTAACAGGTAGAAAGAAACAACTCTAAAAAATTACATCAGAAAATAAGGAAGAAGGAAGCAATTTGTCTTCCTGAAACAGAAGAGCCAATTTGCTGCTACAAAAGGGTTGTGAATAGAAAGATTTAAACAAAAATGCCAGGTCAAAGGGGGGGTAATTCCCTTAGACCTGGCGAGGATTAATATTTCGTTCCTGAGCTTAGGTCACGATCAAGGCATACGCAGATTGCGTTCCGGTCTTGAGAAACTGTGACACCAGGAGCAGTCATACCCCTTGTCTTTTACGTGCTTATCATGAATCGTCACGAAAGGTTTGTTATCCTCACTTCCATGACATTGGTAGCAGACAACACTTCTTGAACCCTTCAGTTGATAACCAAGCTCTCCCTGCAGGTCCATTCTGGAGGTACTTCCATGGCAACTGCTGCATTGGAGGGCGCTTGAAGAGTCAGGGACTCCATGGTTAAGCATCTGGTAGGTGTCAGTCAGGACCCATGTGTAGGGCTCATCTGCCGAATACCCTGTGTTGACCAGACCATTTCTAACCGACTTGTCAGCATCGCCTGATACCTTCAAATATTCCCAGGTGTCCAGAGCGATCAGCCTGGAATCTACAGCAGTCATAGGCTGGTTTGCTGTTTTGTATTTGAATGCATAGAGTTTACCGTCCTGGACATCTCCAAGGGGTCTGGATGTAGGATAGGTACCCTTTGCCGCATCATAAGTCAAAGAGGCGTCATCCCCAAGCAGGTAGTTGTCACTCAGCCTGTTCCAGAACTTGTATTCGGGAATGAGGTTTGCTTCTTTCGTAGAGTATGGGTGGCTTGCTCCCGAACTACCGTCAGCCGGCTGACCGTTAATGTTCACCTGCCAGTCGCGATAGACTTCTGTGGCAACCTTGGCGTAAGTAGGGATGTGACATGTCTGGCAGGCAACTCTGGCCACATGTCTTCCTATGGTCGAACTGTCGTGACCACTGAGAGACTCTTTATTGGTGTGACATGTTGAACAACGTATTTCCGCTCCACGGTTCACATCGTCGGTGGGGCGCAGGTCAGATCCCTTCCCTATTACCAGGTGATTTTCAAAGATGTGGCAACGCTGACAGGAGAGATCACTGCCATTGCTATTCATGTGCACATCAAAATCAGGATCACTATTGTGGGCTGTGGCCAGGGACAGATCTCCCCGTTTCACACCGTCACCGCCACCTGCCTTGGCGTGACAGGTCAGGCAATTCGCCCGAGTGGGGGCGTTTATGTTACGGACCATGGAATCAGTGGGAGCTAGAACACCCATGCTGCCATCCGCCAACCGTATCCTGGAAGTTGAATACTCTTCGTTATGACAAACAAGACAGTCAATGTTCTCAAGTCCGGCTGAAGTATCGTTGGGTTTTTTCCCTCGGCCGACATGGCAGGAACCGCATACGGGCCAGTCCCCCTCGATATTGATGCAATAGCTGTTCACCGCATTAGTGAGTTTACCCTGGAGAGTTCCCTGGTTATTAACCATGTCAGGGGTCTCACCCACCCATCTGTAGTGAGTAGAGTTCTGCATTTCGAGCGCCTCGGTATAATGACAACTGAGGCAATTATCAGGATATTCGGCAAATGTCAGCCCGGCATGTGGGGTGTCTGGATCGCAAATTAAATCTGTTCCGTTACAATCCTGATCAATGGTGTCATCACAGACTTCCTCGGCTCCTGGATAAGAGAGTGGGTCGGAGTCATTACAATCCTGGCCACCACAGGCAGAATCGGTGAAGCCGTCCCCGTCTGTGTCCTGACAAACAGGAATTCCGACGCATTCATTGCTGGAACCGTCACCCTTTGTTCGAACACTATGGGTGAGACTTTCTCCAGAGGAGGACACTATAGTTACGGAGTTGTCGTAGCATATGGGCCCCAATGTAAGAAAGTATTGTTCTCTTCTTGTATTGTAGGTCATGGGATACTCCTGACCATTATATAAAACGGTCATGGAGCCATTGGCTTGCTCGTCTTTTGCACTGACACGGAGCTTGTCCTTTTTCTGTTCCCATGTCGCCCTGACGTCTTCAATCTCTGCAAAAGCAGTGACAGAAGAAAGTGGTAGCTGCACCAAAATAACGGCTGCCAGTAGGAGTAGCTTTCTGTACATTTTGTATTTCCTCCACAAGAGGTTTAAGTTAAGAGTAGCCCGTCGGGCTGTTTGACACAATGTGGCACTTCGTTCACACCTCAAGCAAGATATAGGCCAGAGTAAAGCATCAGAAGGGAAAAACATTCAACTAATGACTTGAAAATTGTCTAGAGGAGTTTATTTTGTTGTCGATATTAGTACGTATTATCGATTATATAGGCTACTATCATTTTGATAATATAAATCTTTCCCAAATACAACTTCAGGAAAAATAAGGATTCCAGCTTTTGATTTTCAGTCGACAAGAAGAGGAAAAATAATGGATATCAGGGGGATTGAATGTTGATTTGGCTTTTGGGTGAGACCGGACAAGTGGGCATTTTGTACACATTGTTTACGGGCATGTGAATAATGTTTACACATTACAGGCTTTGAAATTATTCGTTGAATGGCGAATTTCCGACAAAGGGGTACAACGGATGAAAATTCGCTAACCCCCTACCAGTGGAACGCCTGACTACAGAGCGTCAATTGTGTTTTTTTTCACATATTCTTCCACCCTTTTCAAATCCTCAGGAGTGTCAACCTCTATGGAATCATGGGTTGTTAAAACAACCTTGATCCGATAGCCATACTCAAGGGCTCTCAACTGTTCGAGTTTTTCAAAACGTTCCCATTCGCCTTCGGGCAATGCAACGAAAGTCAGCAGAAATCCTTTGCGATAGGCATAAAATCCAAGATGTTTGTAATAGGTGGGAGCGTGCTCATCTTCAGGATTTCGTTGAAAAGGAACCGGTGCCCTTGAAAAATAAAGGGCATTCATTTCATGATCAAAAACCGTCTTCACATGGTTGGGATCATTAATTTCCTCAGGGCGTATTATCTTATAGATGAGAGTCGACATGGGAAGTGTAGGATCGTCGAGTAACGGCCTGGCAACCTGTTCAACAATTTCTGCAGCAAAAAGGGGTTGATCTCCCTGAATATTTACAACCACATCATGTTCTGAGATATCGAGGAGTTCTGCCGCTTCCGCCAGACGATCAGAACCTGAAACATGATCATCACGGGTGAGCACATACTCTCCCCCGAAAGATGCGACACAATCTGCTATTCGCTGGTCGTCTGTTGCCACAACCACCCGGCTCAACAGCTTCACGGCCTTGGCACGATCGACAACATGCTGGATCATCGGCTTGCCGTTTATAAGAGCCAGAGGTTTTCCTTTGAAACGGTTTGATTGGTAGCGGGCGGGAATGATTGCTACAACACTGGCGATATGTTCTTTTCCTGTTTCCATTGAATAGTGCCCAGTAAATTTATAAAAAGTTCGAGGTCCCTGTCAGCACGATAGTTGACCTGAACTCTATACTGTTGTCAAGCAGCAAATGAGCAGTCATTGAGCATTTCCTTTCTTTTCAGTTGTTTTCAAAATGATGGCCTGCTAGAGTTCAGTTTATGAATTCCGACTCTCCAGCAGCACCACTTCTCTCGGCAGTCACCTGGATATCTGGAGGACTGGCACTCCATAATAAAGCCGGACTTCTTGCAGAAGAACTTCAATTGCCATTGATGGGGCAGAGTGAAAGCACTGGGTTCGATATACTGCTCTGTTACACCGAAGATGGCTTGCAGTTACAGATAAAAGGCAATCCCAACGGCGCCATCCATGTTGATTTTCTCTCTGATTCCCTGACCTATCGTCGGAACCATGGTGGAGGAATAAAACAGGCCCTGGCCAGAGCCGTTGGAATAAAATCAGGGATCAGACCATCTATCCTCGATGCCACCGCCGGACTTGGCAAGGACAGCTTCCTTCTCGCTTCCCTGGGATGCGAAGTAACCATGATAGAACGTTCTCCCCTACTTGCTGCCCTTTTAGAAGACGGGTTAAAACGGGCTGAGAAAGATCCCGAGCTTCAACGAGCCGTAATCAGCAGACTGACACTTTTACAGGGTGATGCAGCTCAGATTATACCCAGACTGAAAAACAGACCGGATGCCATCTATCTTGACCCCATGTATCCCCACAAACGCAAATCTGCCCTCAACAAACAGGAAATGCGGATTATTCGTAAACTTGTCGGGGATGACAGTGATGCTGGACAAATTCTGACTTTAGCCCTGCGCCATACCAAAAAGCGGGTCGTTGTCAAACGCCCTAAGGGTGCTCCATTATTGAATGATATTTCACCAACTCATGTAATAACAATGAAAAACAGTCGATACGATGTGTATATGATATAGGAATCCGGTCCGGCCAATATTTCCCCCGAGCGATCAATCAGGTACGTTTGTTACCGATCAAGACCAATGGCAACTGAAAATAAAAGCAAACAGAAAAATAGTCCATCAACCAGCTCTTCCCTCCATTACGGCTGGTTCATCGTTGTTGCCGGCACTCTCTGTGTCTTTGCCAGCCTGGGACTGGGTCGTTTTGCTCTGGGGATGCTGCTGCCTTCGATGGGAGAGGCCCTGGATCTCAGCTACTCCCAGATGGGTTTTATCGGTACCGCCAACTTTATCGGCTATCTGGTTGCGATTCTCTTTTGTGGCCGTCTTTCGAAACAAATGGGGCCCAGAAAACTGATAGGAGGTTCACTGCTCCTGGTTGGCCTGTCTATGCTGATGATCGGCATAAGCTCCAATCTCTACATCATCACCTCTTTCTACATCCTCACCGGCATGGGCAGCGCCCTGGCCAACGTATCCATCATGTCCCTTGTTCCTGCCTGGTTTGTAAGCAGCAGAAGAGGCAGGGCAAGCGGTTTTGTCGTAATCGGCAGTGGCTTTGCCATCATGCTCTCGGGAAAGCTCGTTCCCTACCTGAACAATCTCCATGACAACGGTTGGCGAATAAGCTGGTGCGTTCTTGGCCTGCTTGTTCTGGCATCGGCCCTCACCTGTTACCTGATCATTCACAACCGACCGGAAGATAAAGGGCTGCAACCTTTTGGGGCCGACAGTGCCCCTGAACACAGGGCAAGCAGACTACCTGCCATCGAACCAGCCAAAAAACGTTCACGCCTGATTCTGCAATGTGCCGCTATTTACTTCCTTTTTGGTTTTACCTACGTTATCTACGCAACATTTATTGTCACAACCCTGATTGAAGAACGTGGTTTCAGTGAGACAGTGGCAGGAAATTTCTGGTCATGGGTCGGCTTTCTAAGCCTCTTTTCCGGACCGGTCTTTGGCACCCTCTCAGACCGATTCGGCCGGAAGGCCGGTCTGATGCTCGTATTTTCTGTCCAGACCATGGCCTACCTCTTCATCGGCCTTCACCTACCGGATATTTTTCTCTATCTTTCCATTGGCTGCTATGGCATTGTTGCCTGGTCCATTCCCTCAATAATGTCTGCCCTGATCAGTGACTATGTCGGACCGGGGCAGACGGTGTCCATTTTTGCCTTTATCACCTTTATCTTTGGTCTTGGTCAGGTTGCAGGCCCTTTTATCGCCGGCATCCTGGCCGAAATAAGCGGTAGCTTCACCAGCAGTTTTCTCCTGGCCTCCTGTATGGCGACCCTTGCTGTTCTTCTCTCTTTAATGCTCCCCCAAAAAATCCAATTACCAACCAGGGACAGCGGCAGTCTAGGAGCCTGACCGAAAATGCCCTTTTTCCCCAACTCTTCGTTGCTTGTGAAAAATAATGCTCGGAATATTATGTATATGCCTGTGCTTATTTTTCACAGATGCCTCGATTTGAGAAAAAATGTCTATTCTCGG
>JAIPEF010000163.1 GCA_021737265.1 Desulfocapsa sp.
GTGTACAAATCAGCCGAAGACCTGATGGCCGTATTTGACAGCGAAACCACCGTGGCCGAAGTGCAGCCGGATGTTGCCCTGCTGGCACAGCTGGACTGCCGGGGAATCATTATTACGGCACCGGGAGATCACTGTGATTTTGTATCCCGGTTCTTTGGGCCAAAGGTGGGCGTTCCCGAAGACCCGGTGACAGGCTCTGCCCACTGCGTGCTGATTCCCTTTTGGGCATCGAAGCTGGGCAAAAACGACCTTCATGCCCGGCAGGTGTCACAACGGGGCGGAGAGCTGTTCTGCCAACTTGCCCATGACCGTGTCAAAATTGCCGGCCGGGCAGCACTTTATCTGGAGGGGATGATAAAGATTTGAATCAGCCGCCGCCCCAGGTTTGACATCTTTCCCCATTGTGGGGCAGAGCTTGAAACAGTCCTGGTATACTGAAACGGCAGATCACCGACCTGGAGGTAGGCTGCATTAGGCAAAAACTTATTTTTTTTGGGCCGGCTTGCCGCAGATCCTAATCATTAAATATAGTTCTCAGTAAAAAATCTTGCAAAGCTATAACCATTATGCAAAAAGAAGATCATATCAAGATTTCATAACTTCATAGCCGAGAGGGTGAGAATGAAAATCGCAGACTGCCTACCCAATATGTCAATGCTGTATCTCAAAAGGATTGTAAACAGCATACTCAAAGATGATATCACCAAAGGGGATGAAGAAAGGCATCGGGAACAGATCGCCCAAAATGAAGCAGAACTTTTCAGTGATGAAAGAATACGGAAGGTCCTGAATCTGGAGTCATACAAAAGGAGTCAGCGTATTCTAACCGAGGGAATATTGAAAGGCCTTCTGTTGAGCTCAGAAATGGCATGTCCTGAAGATGAATTATTCAAGCTTGTGCAAAAATTTGAGCAAGCTGTTATTGATGAAGCAAAATCAGAAAACGCTTTTAAATTCAGTGACCCCAAATCTGTGGAAATCTATGAAACCGTTCTGGATGTGGCATTGGAAGACGACCATGTATCAATAGATGAGTTTCGAATGCTTGAACGTCTTCGGATTAAGCTGAAAATTACCCGTCGTGAGCATCGGCTACTGGAAGCAAAACTTGGGAAATTTCCGCAACCTAATAATGAACTCCACAATTCCAGTTTTTTTACAGATGCGATAAAATACCTCCAGTCTATCGGAATTCTGTTCTGTTGCAATAAAATGGAAGGGGGCTCCGTTCTGGTTTTACCGGAAGAAATAGCACCTATTGTAAAATCAATCCTTGGTTTTGAAATGAAGCCGGAATCCCAAAAACTCATGCATGAGACATTATCTACAGACCAGCTGCGCTCTGCACTAAAATATATGAACCTGCCTCTGTCCGGGTCTAAGGTAGAACGATCCGAAAGGCTCCTGATGGCAGGATGCAAACCATCCGAGATTCTATCCTCCCTTCGGAATGAAGAACTTGCAGAAATCTGTAAAAAACTCAAAGGAGTAGGAGTATCAGGAACCAAAAGTGAAAAAATTGACAAAATCATTCAATATTACGACGGTCTTACTGTAAAAAAAGTTAAGGATGCGGAAGATCCCCGGGCCATCTGGTATGAATATTTAGTAGAATTGGCCCACAGAGACAACCAAAACCTATATTCCCAGAATCTGATCCGACACGACCGGGAAATGGAATCAGGTTTTGAGCAAGGAACCCGGTATCTTTTTGAAGAAAAACTCGGTTTCCCACTCATTGAAATGCCGGGCAATGAACATGCCGATGGTGGCGTGTCTTTCCCCAACGGTGAAATTTTATTGTGGGACAACAAGGGGAAAGAATCTGTATATGAATTTCCAAAAGCGCATTTTGACCAATTCAAAAAATACATACGCGAATCTGTGAAAAGGGTAAATGTGTTTTTGATTATTGTACCTCAGATTGGCAACAGCGCCAAGATTGGGGCCATAAAGCTGAAAAACGTTTGCGAAACAGACACTGATGTGGCATTGGTTACGGCAGAAGATTTAAAATGGGTGGCCGAAAACTGGCAGAAATATTCAAAATCGGAAAAATTTTCTCTTCAGGTTTTCAATATGACAGGTATTCTCGATCGAAGAACACTGAAAGAACGAATAGAAGTCTTTCTTGGATAGTTCACCTAAACCTGTCAAGCGGAGGTATAAGAATGACTTATTCATTACCTTTAAAAATCGTGTCGCGTATAGCTGACCTAATTCCAACATAAAACATGCTGCGAGCAAGCCGCAGATGTTCATATTCGCTTAAGGACTTCGTAGCTATGTTCAACCTTAGATCTATAAAAATATACTATTGGTAAGGACTATGGCACCAACACCAATCCCGAGAGGTGACGAGGCTCGAGAAGCAATCGATGCCTTGAGTGGCTTCGTTTACCAAATATATCAGTCGGCTCTATCATTAATAGAGCTTGAACCTAACGAAATTTTATATTTGGAAGTGGCGGAGGACTATGCAATCGTTGCAGGTCAAGCATTAAAGGCCGTTCAGGTCAAAGAAACAGGGCATAATGTAACAATTAACTCTGACGAGATTGTCGCTTCAATTGATAGCTTTGTTGATCTGTGTCAAAAAAATCCCGCGCTCCAAGTTAGACTGCGCCATCTCACCACGTCTAAAATAGGGAAAGAGAGATCTACAGAACACCGAATTGGTGATACACCTACTTTGGAGGCGTGGAGGCAGCTAGCGAAAACAGGCGACCTTTCACCTCTCAGAAAAATACTTGCCGCTTCAAAACTTTCTAAACAAACCAAGAACTACATCAATGAACTCGACGATACAAAGTTCAGGGAGGAATTTCTAAAACGAATTCATTTCGACTGCGGCGCGCTTGCCTCAAGATTTCTCTTGCGCCAATTACGTTCGAAGCTGCTAACGCTAGTGAGGGAGCGAGGAGGGGTCAACTCTCAGGTGGACGGTTGCCTTAGTAACATATTCATGGCTCTTTTACACAAAGCTACACAAAAGAAAGATCGTTTGGTCGATAGAAACACTCTTGAAGCGTTTCTTGAGGAAGCAACGCACATCCCTGTTAACCGCGCTCATTATGAGGCGCAAAACCAATTAATCAGCAAATCGCTGGCAGCATCTATTCCACAAAACACAAATTTAGTTACTACTAGGCTTGCAAAGCCAAAACCAATTAATGAGGTGCCATTTCCAGCGGCAATTGCCAACCGAACTGTTCAGATAGACGACATCTTGTCTTCACTTTCCCAACACGGAATAAGTTGGATCTATGGGGCCGCTGGAGTTGGTAAGAGCATTGGTGCCAAAATTGCGGCACGGCGTTTAGGAGGTATTTGGGCAAGTATAAACATAAGAGGTCTCAATGCGGAGCAAGTAGCTGTGGTCCTCTCAGACGCTATTGATACTCTCACTGAACAGGAAATTGATGGCCTCATAGTAGACGACCTCGAATGCCAGTTCGAGCCATATATCCTCGATATTCTATTGTATCTGCATGCTATTTGTAACCGGGCGGACCTACTTCTTCTAATTATCTCTCCAAAACTGCCTAGTACCGACTTCCTGTTTTCCGCCAACCTACCAGTAACTATCAAGCAAAAATTCGAAGAATTCTCAGAACAGGAGATAAGAGAGATTCTTGACGGCTTGGGTGTGCAAACCAAACACTGGGAAAAATACATTCACGTTGTGTCGGGAGGCGGCCACCCTCAACTTGCTATTGCAGCAATCCATAGCATGCAAAATAGCGGCTGGGATATAAACGAGTTTAAAACTTTGAATTCATTGCTCTACCGCGACACTGAGATTGAGCAAGTTCGCGCGAGGACAAGAGAAAGACTTTTTAATGAAATGTCTGAAGGTGGCCGGAGACTGATCGAACGATTGTCTCTAAAGTCTGGTAGCTTCCGACGGAGTTTTGTTCTGGAGATGGCGCAAATTGAGCCCGCAGTTGCAGACGGAGGGATAGTATTCGACCGAATGATAGGCTCTTGGGTGGACCAACAGGAGAAAGACCGGTTTGCGTTGTCCCCGCTTCTGGCCAACTTTGCTCTCAGCACAATGACCGATGAACTAAAACGCGAGGTATATTTTGAAATAGCGAATTCTCTCATCAAGATAAGATCACTTGACCCTATCGAAGCCAATTCAGCATTACTTGCCGCATTATCTGGGAAAAACACCCAAGTGATCGTCCATTTATGCATGGCTGTTTTGGGAGCGGATCAAAATGACATTAGGATGATTGCCCCTCACCTGTTGGTCTTTAGATTCATGAGAACAGATGTTTTTGCTTATGATGATCCCGCAGTCAGCCAAATGTTTCGTGGTGTACAGCTAATTTTGTCCTGTCAGGAAGAACATACCAGCAACAAAATTACAGAACTTTTAGATCGATTTGAAGAAGAAAGCGAGCGTGTCGAAAGTGAGTTGGCTAAAAGTACTATGGCTTTCCTTGTGTTCTCAAAGCTTTTGCTCTCTGAGCCGAAGTTTGGTGCCCTTCCAAATTTTTGGAATTTGATCTGCAAACTAGATGGGTTGCTCGAAAATCAGGACAAGCGCGTTCCTTCGGAGCTATCGGAAATACTGGTTGAGCAGGAAATGGATGGGATTACAATAGTGGGTTTCATGTTTGTAAACCAAGCACGTCAAATAGAACTGATTAATGGATTACTTCCTGTTTTCGAGTTTCTCAATTCATGCGGGCAAGAACTTCGTCAGAAGTTGTTGAAACCTTACAGTCACCCTGATTTTGATGTGGATATGCTTGTGGCGAGCGCCTGGTTGAAAGAACATAAAGCAAATTCGATCGATCCACCAATCCATTCCTCCGTCTTTGCTCAATTGGAAGAGTTCGCCGAATCGTGGGGCCATATAGACTTGGCAGTATGCTGCAGAAAGTATCGCGCAATCATTATCGACGAATACGGCAAAGACAAAGATCAAGCCCTGAAGATACTAGATGAAGGTTTGGAACTTTATGGTGTTACAAACTCAGAACTTGTAAGAGCAAAAGCTAAAGTGTTCTATAGGGCAAACGAGCACCAGGGTAGTCTTGAGCTATCAAAAGCATTGATTGAGAGAGACGCACCACTTAGCAAAACTGAAAAGGCTTTCTTAGGTCGCGATGCTGCTATCAGTGCGGAAAAACAAGGCGACTATGAAACAGCTAGGCGCTATTTTCTATATGGCAGTAAAGCTGCGGGAAATTGTGACATTTCCGACATGATACCCATGCGAATAGGTCTGATGGCGGATGCTGCTTTAGCAAGTTGGCACGCCGGCGATCGTGAAAGTTGCCTCAGCGATTTTGTCAAAGTTCTACATGATCTCAAGGGTATTGATCCAAAAAGCTCTTTACGTGCAGCACACTGCCACGCAACATGCCGCCATGTGTTACTGTGGCTTGACCAAGAGGCAACTGGAGAAAAACGGCTAATAGCCAACGGCGAGGAAACGAAGATATACCCTGGCGTTGTAAGCAACCCTGAACCCCATCCGGAAATTGGAGAGCGATACATCACTCCTATTGAAATGGCTTGGTATATGCTGGCAACAGTTGAGAACAACAGCTGCTTAGACATAGGGATAACGCAGCGTTTGACATCATTTTTGCCCAAAGGGCCTGTGTTTGAAGGGCAGTTTATACTAACGCAATCTAAAATGAGAAAAGCCTTCACTTTGCTTAATAGTCAGCTTTTCGTTACGGCTTTGAGAGAAACTATAGCCGAATTTTCTTACGCTAAAGAACATAATGACTACAGAGATTGCTTCAACATTAAAAACGTGACATATGGCTCGCTGCCAGTCCCATCGTTGGAACAGCAGGCTGGTATGTCTGATCTTGCAGAGATGTTTGTACTGTGCTTCGTTTCAAATTGTGTTTTTACTAGGAGTGTTGCTGAGCTGAATCCGCTCATAGAAGCTCTTGAAAAAGATCACTCAAGTTTCGCACCCCCTTCGAGGTGATTGAGGGTTAAAAATTTCTTAAAATTTACTAGTTTTTATTGAAAAGGGCTCCTAATAGTGGTATATAGTAAGCTACTGAATTCAAACATAAACCACACAAAGGAGCCCTT